>NZ_JBQAHZ010000033.1:0-49196 GCF_051917185.1 Bacillus cereus group sp. MYBK108-1 | reverse complement strand
AAGAATCTTCCAGTTGGAAAAGAGCTCAAGATACCTAATACAGGAGGACCTGCTAATATTCCTCCTCAAATGCAAACGTATGAGGTTAAAAAAGATGACACCCTCTATAAATTACACCAAAGATTTAATGTAAGTGTGGATGAGATTAAAGAAGCAAATCCAGGTATTGACGAAAAGAATCTTCCAGTTGGAAAAATTATCAATATACCTAAACTTAATACAGGAGGGGACGGCAGAACAACACCACCGCCCGGACTATCACCAAGCGGTGATAACTTTAATAAAGTATGGAAATTTTTTAAAGACCTAGGATTTTCAGATGAAGCAACTGCTGGTATCATGGGTAATTTACAACAGGAGTCTCAAATGGACCCAACAAGTAAACAAGGCAATGGTCGTAAACCTGGACGAGGGCTTGCTCAGTGGGAAACTAATAAAATTAGAGGTGGATCAGGACGTTGGGAAACACTAGAAAAGTTTGCTGACCGCGAAAATTTGGATAAATGGGATTTATACACCCAACTTAAATTCATTTGGTGGGAGTTAACTGAAGAACCTTGGATTAAAAGTCAGGTAAAAAAATATGCGGGTAGTTTGGAACAGTTTATGAAAATTAAGAACATTGACGACGCAATAATAAAATGGGAGAAAATGTATGAACAAGCAGGTAATCCAGTTTTAGAGGACCGTAAGAAATTTGCTAATGCTATTTATACCCGATTTGCAAGAGTATAGGTATGAGGGATAAGCAACTGTTGCAACCTTCTTCTTAAATCGAGTTAAAGCTCCAGGGTTTTCGAAAACGGTTTGAAATGTGATATATCAATCAGTTCAATATTCTCTTGTCACTGATAGAAGACTTTTGGCGCAATCAGAACGTGGAAACAAAAAGTGTATTTCTATATCCTTATAGGGAGATGCCTAAAATCAACGATGAATTTGAAATTGACTATTTCGTTGACCAATATAAGGCTAGTTCAGAAAAGGAAAAAAAGCTTCCGAAAAAGCGAGACTTCTTGGTTTTTTAGGATTGATTTGAACTATTCACCACTTAACGCCTTGCCGGACTGTTTGAAGTGGTGATAGTTCAATTCTTTATCAATATTAAATAGCAATAAAGTGTTTTATATTAGCCCCAAACCTAATCGAGGAAGATAGCCGACTTTGCCACTTTTCAAAATTTGTACTTGGTCATAGAATAGAGCACCACCCCATGGTCCTTCTTCATCGGTTGTGCTTGGGATTTTCCACCTCAAAGAGATGACTTCAGTACCTCTAGGAACAGGAACCGAAACCGAAGGAGATTCGAATTTAGGTTCAGGCATAAGCTCTAAATCATTAGTAACTAAATGCAGTCTTTTTGTATATGTTTTCACCAATTCTGTTCGATACAAGGCCAAATGAGCTAATTCTATTACCTTAGAATCTTCATCTTTTAAAGCCTTTTCTAACGCTAGACGCGTACTGTCTCCTGTTGCGATTCTTCCAAGACTTACTACCGCAAAAAAACGTATAGTCGCGCATTTATGTTTTAATAATCGAATTAGATAGGGTACTGCATTTTCACCAAGAGATTCCCATAGATAGGATCCACTTAAATGATAATCAAAGGTAATATTATTATTGGTATATTCACAATCATCTGGATTCCAACGAGAAAAAAGTACTTCAGGATTAGGTCTATTGACTCCAACTAGCAACTCATCACCAACAAAAATCTGATTAGGATTAGAAAGTTGATTAGCTGCAGCTAGGTTTGTTACAGTTTGATTAAAATGGGCTGCTAAGCACTCTAAAGTATCGCCGAATTGTACTACATAGTAAGGGTATCCACCTACTTTGCCGTATTCTATCGCAGGATTGGGAATATAAATTGGCTGATTAATAAAAATTAAGTTGGGATTACAAATTACATTATTTTCTATAATGGTTTTGGGCGTGAAGCCAAACTTTGCAGCAATTCCAGCTAAAGTGTCGCCAGGTTTAACTATATATATCATGCTATTTCACCTCTATTGCCTATATTATTCATTAAGGGTAAAGAGGTTCAATTTAATTTTATAAAAAGTACATCAGTATCCCTTCTAATTGATAATATTAGACTACATAACCTAGCTGTATAACTATTTCTTCAAAGATTATTTAAGCGGAAAAACATAATGATGTACATACTATTTTCTCAATAAGTGTTAGCATGTCTATTAATGTAATTCATTGTACAATTCTTCATGGCAGCGGGGAAGCTGGTAAAGTCGAGTGTATCTAAAGAAAGAAATAAATACACAGAGTATAATTATGAATTACAAGGGCTTGACGAAAAGGTAATGAAAAAGCGGTGAAACTTAATGGATTTAAATAATTTCGGAAAGAAGCATTCTTACGCGTGTTCCATTCTGATAAAAAAGGCGTAACAGCTTGGGAAGAGGTTAAGAAAGTCGAACTTCCTGCGAAAGTAAAAGAAAAGTTACACGTGAAATAAGCCATTTATAACGGCAGAATTTCCTACATGAAGGGTTTGCCTCTTTTTTGCCTATTTACGCCAAGGAACCTAGAAGAAATAGTATGTAGTCAAGTTCTGAATAGTGGCGTTTTAGTACCCATTTCATATTATTTAACTTTTCTAATGTTCTATAGGTTGTACGTCTTTAATTTCTTTTGAATTATCCGCCATTGCCTCAATCTCTTTGAAATCAATGTTTTGAATGTAACATATTTTTTAATTAGCCCTAGCATAAAAAGCTTTTTATACAATCCTATTAAAATAAGCGTAACGAATGTAACTTTTCATGTGGTTTGTTACATTAGATAAAATAAGAAAACCCACCTTAGATAAGATGGGTTTTTTAAATTTTTATTCTAAGTTTGTTACAACCACTCGCATCTAATTCGACAGTGATAATCATCCACTCCCAATCTTCTGCATTCTATATAACAAGGATCATTTTCCCAAGGAGGCCGAGTTACTAGTATTGAGTAAGGGTTATATCCATAGAGTGCTGTAGATGTTTGTGAGGTCTGCATTGAGTATGGAATGGACAAGTAGCTAGGTCTTGGTGGGTATTTAGGGGCACAATGCATGTCACATTCATAAGAAGGGTATGAATAAGGTGGATTTTCGCATTTTGTCATACATTCATAATATTCAGGTGGATATTCATGTTGATATTGACGATAATACAAAGACAATCACTCCTTATCTTAAACTTAGTTTTTATAATACTATATTTGATTGTATACCTTTTAGCTGATTGTCTATTTATAATTGGGTGAGTGCCAGAGTAAGCGACCTCAAACCTTTCTTACATAGCCATATACTTACGAGATATTGAAGCAAATGAAACCATACCAATACATTATCTATTATGAAAAATGCAAAAGAAACGTATTCCATTTGCTGTATTATATGATAAATATGGCGGTACAGCTGGTTAGGTAACAATTGAAGAAATTTTAGGTGATATCCGTGATGAATATTATGGAGATGAGCTTTCACCGATTCAGCAAATGATTAAAGAACATGTTGTTGTAGAAGGTAAAGTACTTATTAGTGAATTAAATGATTTACTAGGATTACATATGAATGATAGTGATGTTGATACAATTGATTTGAGCATGATGTGGAAAAATTAAAGCAGCTCTACACTCTTCTGCTAAGTTTTAGGGGGGCTAAATAAGTTTGCTTAACCAACCAACATATCACTTGTGTAAAAAGGAACACGTACAATAAAACCCCGATTAAGTCCGGTAACGGAGGATCGGGGTTTTGAATTAATATTTATCATCAATGGACTGCATCTATGTTTAAGCCTGGCTCCCTATGACTGTTTTCAACGCATCGACCGAGGGCTGGAAATAATATTCTCCACCTGTAGGAATAACAAACTCCTTCATGATATCCATCGATTTGTTCGTCGTATACGTGAAAGTGCGGCCCCTATTTCCATCACCATTTTGTCCAATAATTGGGTCCTCTCCGGGTGGCGGGCAAATATCGACTGAGTTAGTACATTTAGAGCCAACAGGCAATTCCGGTGAATTGGCCCATCCCTTGGTCAGAAACTCAAATTGAAAATCGATTCTGGTCTGATAACACAAAAACATCAATCCCCGGTTACCATTTTCCATATCGTTATATGGAGGCATTGAAAGGTTCACGTTTAGTGGGCTGCCAAAAGGAATCCCGCGTCTGAGTATTCGTCGGGTCAGGCTGGAAAATTCACTTACTATATCTGTAGCCGAGTCCCTTGGGTTAACCTTTCGGATATGTGCCGATATAGGGCACCGTCTGCCAAAAGAATCTTCTTTCGCTTGTGGGAAAGGGTCAGCGTAATTCAAGTTGGGGCTCAATTTTATATTGGTAGTATCAGATCCATATAAGAAATGGTTGTTTGCGTGATTATCTTCAGCTAACTCCCGGTTATCTGTTTCAGGAGAACGCATAAGCGGTGCCCCGCTTGGCCAACGCCCTACCATTTTCGTTCCCATAAGTGTCGGGCACATATTTAACTCTTTGGCCTTCTCTAATACAAATTCCCAAAAGCCTGCTACATCCTGGCGAAGTCTACGCACGACCAGAAAGGAACCGTTGTTTGCCCAAACAGGCACACCATATTTTATAGGTAAGTCTTCGTTCTCTACGGGAACTGGATCTAGAGATTGATCGTTTTGGCTTGGATATCCGAAAACGAACTCCCCTGGCCATACTAATTTTTCACCCGGCTCTGCATCAGTGAGAAATGCTTTATCTGATGGGTCAATCCAACGTTTGGTGAGCATATCTCCTGATGCAGTGGAGAAACGTCCCCTTACGGCTGGTTGTGAAATCCCGTCCCGAAAACCGAAATGTTCATGCCCTGGCAGGTCGTTACGATTTCTCCCAGCTTCTTCATAAACTAATTTCAAGCCGCTTTCGATGGTTGAATTCTTCTTTATCTCTTGCACCTTTTTATCGAGCTCCAACTCCGAGTCACTGGCAATAATGAGAAGAATCTCTGGGGAATTAGCGTCGCCTCCAATCACCCAGTTTTTAGGGTTCCCTTCCGAAGTTTGGTCCCTAGGGTCTCCAAGCTTTCCCGAACGCTTTTTCATTCCAAGTGCAAAAGGTCCATTTTTTGAAAAGTCCTTAAGTGATTCTTCCGAAACCAGTTTTTTTAGTCCAGCATATGAAAAGGCAATATTCATCCAAGTAGCAATTAAGCCAGTTGGTTCCGATCCTCTCCTGGCCCACATCATTTGATACAAACGATTGAACGTCACAACCTCTTGTGTGGTGGAAATCTGTGAACTGATGGACTGAATCCATTGTTTCGCCAAATTAGGGTCAACAATTTCGAAAAAGAGAAATTGCTGAAAGTCTTTGTTGAATCCACCCAAGATATTACCTTGAATCTGATTTACATGCAATAAAGGTTCTTGCTCTAGAGGGGCTACATTATTTTTATTGAGCTCTTCGTTTTCAAAGGGTGCCATAGCAACTTTCCTCCTTTTTACCTGATGACGCGCGTTGGTAATATTTCATTGTCTCCAGCGACAAGACCTGCGGGTCTAACCGCATCATCCGATGAACCAGGACATGTAAGCAACGGGTTTTGTATAGAATGATGCTTACTGGCTACTCCAGTCAATTTCATGGTAATACTTTCAGCAATTTGTCCACCAAATTCGATAGGGCGGCCATCGATTGTCATATCACCTACTTTGAAATTTGCAGATGCAGGAACTTCATATACGGCTCGTAAAACCTGTCCTTTCTGACCGCGCAAAATGGTCCAGTACTGAGCGGGATCACTACCATCAGGCGCTTCAAAACCGCTTGTATCTAAGTCGGAAATATAGAGACCTACGGGATCTTGCAGTGTAATCATCAATCCTTGCTGAGCCAATTTATTTACCTGAAATCCGATAGTCGGATCGCTGAATCGTTGAGCTTCACCGAAACGGGAGCAATTGATTAGAGCAGTTGGCTCATTAATCATTTCCCCATGAGCGTCCTTACGCAAAATTGTTGCGCGAGCTGCAATGTTAATTTCAGCAGATAAAGTGTTGTTTGGTTGGATTAGATGCATCGCGCCATGCGTGGTATTCCACTTGTTGTTAGGGTTATAGGTTCCATCTGGATTCAGGAGATCCGTCAAGCTTACGTCCTTGCTAATGTATTTTTGATACATTGCCAAGAGTACGTCTTTACTACCCTGAGCGCCTGCCGTTCTAGGACCACTATATCTTGTAGGATACCCATCCGCTAATGCTTGCCAATACTCAGGTCCCTCACAAGTAAAGGTGACTCGTAACACTTTATTTTCTTGGTCTCTTTCTGTATGCCACTCGCAATACTCATCATGTTGCCGAATTCCATTAGGATTCAATTTTTCTGCCGCTGGCAGATATAAATCTGGATTGTTGTGATTACGGATTTGAATCACTCGTGGAAAGGCGTTCCAAGTAATGTCAAGCGTTTGCATGTCCGATGAAGTTTCAGTGATAGACGGATTATAGAATTGGGGTATACCTCCTAATGCCGCCAATTCCTGTTGAACGTCCTGGATGTTACTATTGAAAAAATCGGAGATGATTTCATGCCAAGCCTCAACCTGATTAGGGATAGAGTCAAAGTCCTTTAAGTTACCTGGAGAATGAAAACGTCTTACAATTGTCATTATGATTATTCCTCTCTTAATTGATTTTTATTGGTAAATAGTAGACGGATTTAAACATCTGATTCTGCTCAGATTCAGACGAAACTATTACATTAACAATTAGGATCCAGATTTTCAATACACCAGCATCCTCGAATGAGAAAGTTATTTTTCAGTTTATGAATTTGATAAAGTCTTTCTGTTCCTGCAATAATATCTAGTGACAGGACATTCTTAATAAGGTTTGGAGAATTTGAAGGAAACATAATCGCTCATGGAACATTGGAATGAGCTAAACCTAATATATGTCCCATTTCGCGTAATGCAACAGTTCTACATCAAATGCGTTCGGAGAAGTCCCAATACCTCAAGTGTGCTCACTATTATCAAAACCTCCCATAATATTATTGAAGTAGTGTCTTCTCACGACTTGAAGGCAAGTCGTATCGCGTTCCCCATTTTTTAGAAATATCTTTCGTTTCAATATCAAATGCATAGGCTATCCGTTTCTCGTCCCAGGGACATAGTGCTGAAAAGTCTATTGCTGTAACCGCTAGTATATCGGGTACTCCGCATGTGGACTTTGTCATTAGCTCACGAGTCCGCTCAGTAAACGTCTTAGTTTCTGCTAATCCATAAAACCTTTGAAACTCGAAAATATTCTCAGGTATTTAAAATTCTAATGCCTGAGAATCGTAGAGGGCTTTCCAAAGATAGCCAAAAAAGCAGGGAAAGTCCCGAACGTTCTTAAGATTCTTGCCAATCCTCCTCTATTTGTGGGTATAACTCTACCGTTTTGAGAAAAGGGCTTCATTTTTAATTTGCGCATTTTCATTAGTCAAATTGAGAGGGTTTGAATGGTTTATCATTTTAAAAACCTCCAACTCAAAGTGTAGTATTAACTATTATTTGGGTTTTTATTACAGAAAGAATTAAATCTAAGTGACCGCTAAAAGATTAAAAACCAATCCTTTTAAATTGGATAATAATCGATATAATCGTTAGATTATAGTTTTTACTTTGATATGCATAAATATCGTAAATAATAGGAGAATCTAAACGGTTTGGCAAATTTGTTTTAACTAAAAAAATCGATGGGGTAATCAACATGTTTACAGATTATAAATGCTACATAGAGATTTATTCCTAGGCTTTTTGCAGCAGGAAGAAAAAATAATCTACATAAAATTTGTAGAGAAGGAGGCTTTTCTATAATGGGTTCAAATGAAGGATTTGATCCTATTTTCTTAGGAGAAGAGTTTCCTATTTCATTTCCGTGTTTACGTGAAGATATAAGTCAAATTGCATTAGAAAAAGCTAAAATTTATGCATTTACACATTTTTTAATTGTTATGAATAAAGAACGGAAATTTGCGTTTTATGGAGTAAATAATACCGATGTAGAAAAAATATACAGTTGGATAGATGTGATAACGGGCACCTGGATGAGAGGCTTAAGAATAAAAATCAGGTAGGAGACTGGTTATATGCAGGAGGCCAGGTGGACTTGTGGGGTAGGGGTTACCTTGTTAGAAGAGAGGATGTAGACTGTGGAAACATAGATGAAGCAGAGAAAACAAATTGTAATTCATTTTGCTTTGCAACTATTGCTCCTCATCATAAGGAATTCCAGCATACAAAATGGGGCGATATAGAAAATTGTATTATTAGTAAAAGCAAGAGTAGAAACAAGAAATTTTCAATTTTTATACTCCCTATCTTTTCAGAAAATGATAGGGAGTACTGTGGATACCAAAAACCTATAGGTTGTGGAATTAAGATACCAGCTGGTTTTTGGAAAGTAGGTTTTTATATTGGTATTGATGATAATCTTCATTCAGTAGCATTCAAAATAATGCAGGATTATTACTGGATAGATAACCTGAAGGAGGAAAGTCAGTCTTCTACAAAATATCACTGGTTAGAAAGAATGGATGTAGTAACAAAATACCAAGTTCCTTTAATAACTATAAATGCAGTTACAGGAATAATATTTGATGAACATCTTTATGAGATGAATCCTCCCCGTTATCATACTAACATTAATACTAAAAGAGCCAACATTGTTACTCCTAAAGCACACATAATTCGAAAGAAAACAGATTTAATATTAGAGTAGTTTGAAAATAACAATCATTAATTTTTCTAATCTATAGTTGATATTTTTTCCATTAATCACTGTTGTAAAAAGGGGAAAAGACTTTTTATTTGTACGTAAATTATTTGTTTGCTTGTTGTTCGTATGTTTCACGTCGATTTTCAATTTTTTGTAATACACTATCTAGAACATTACGCTCAGCCAACGTTTGATAAAGGTCATTCTGTACTTCTGCAGCTTTTTTGTTTTCGTCTTGACTACTTAGGAATTCACTGAATGTTACCATATATTCATTATAATCCTTATGGGAAAGTGTTTTAGCTGCTATCTGTTTGTGCTCAGTTAAAGCAGAAGCAAACTGCTTACGTGCCTCGTCTGGTTGGGCAGGTATTATTTTTATTTTACCTCTTGTATCTGCGTCTTCTGTGAAGTCAAGGAATTGATAATCGAACGCCAATGGTTTAGCAAGAGCGATATGAGCGTGAAGAGCAACCGCATGGTCACGAAGTTTTTCGGTTACCTCACGAAGGATGTCATTCCCTGTTTCAAGAAAACGACTACCGTCGAATGAAAGAATACGGCCGACTTCTTCAGAGAAAAAGTCTTGAGCAAGAAATTCCTGATCATATCCGGCAGGTGGAAAAACACGAATCCTTAAGTTGTTTGATACGATGTTATTGCCGTTTATTTGCATGACTAATTGAATGTTATAAAATCCTGGTTCATCAATTAACCAGCCATTTTTCCCTACGGAAGCAAAAATGGTTTCATAAAGTGATTCTCCTGGCATAATTACCTTGTTCTCTAGTTTCCAACAATATTGAGCATAAGGTAGTAATTGACGTCCTTGTTTTCCTTCTTTTTTTATAATCACAGACATTCCGTTTAAATCGGACAAAATATGTTTTTTTATTAACTGAGGTTGATTCGAAGTATTGGTTAATTTGATTTCAAAAACTACAGGTTCTAAGAATTGAAACACAGGTGTTTTACGGTTAACTCTCAATTCAAGATTAAAAGAAGGATGAATAGAAACGGTCGTCTGTTCAAAACCATGATTTATCAACCAGTCAGCATTACCCATTTGTACGAAGCGCTCAGGTGCATGTCGCATAAACAAAAGTTCTTGATCACTAAAACGATACTCAAATTTTTCAAAGAACTCCTCTGTATTTCCATCTTTGATACCATCAAATTTGTCAGGATAATTCATAAAACTTAGAGCTTTTGGTTCTGGGATAAGATGACGCCCCAATGGTTCCCAAGGATTACCTAAGTGTTTTTCCCAAGAGTGCAAAAGGTTAAAGGCATGTCCCATTTCATGGCAAGCACACCAAAAACGATTTCGCTGTACCCAAGCTCCAGGGTTTGGATCACCTTGAGGTGGATCAGAGATAAAAGAATTATTAAAGATTGCCGTCCCTTGACGATGATTTGGACCTATACTATCAAACATAATACCGCCAAGACCATGGCCTCTTTCAGCTTCCGAATTTGCAAAGAATGTCCACATGGACCATTGTGGCTTATTGTCAAAATGTGACCAATATACTTGCATGGCATCATGTAATTCTTGATTACTCCATTTCCTGTTTGTCCCTGTATGGTCTCGGGAAACGGTATTATTACCTTCTGATACCTTTACATCAAACCCGGTTCGTTTAAAAACTTCCGCAATCGACAAGGTTTCATCTGGCAAAAATGTTGGCTTGTTTGGGTGGGAGTGTGTTTGATAGGTTGTCACTGGTGCTGTACCTTCTTCTGCATCGAATTCAAATTCCACAGAGTGGAAGTAAGGAGATTGAAATCGGAAAATTCTAGTTCTGTCCGTTTCCCCCCCAATTAGAAACATAACTTCTGCAGTATGCTGCCCAGGAAATGAACCGGGTGTTACCTGTATTTTTACATTTGTGTAAGGAAATGATTGTATTCCTTCTGGGTATTTGTTTTGAATATTACCTGTCCAAGTATTCAGACCATTAGCTGTTAACTTAGCAATCCAATGAGTGGAAGAAGACAGATTTGGAATAATAGTTCCGCTTGCTATCATCTGTGGATAGCGTCCGTCTACGTCGAGGCGAAGCTCCTCGCGGATTTGTTGTTCACTCCATGCATATAAACCACTGATTGGTGGAGCAATAGCGGCATTTAAGGAATCTTCTCCTAAACTAGAAGGGTGAGTGGTTTTTAATAATTGTTCTGGTTCGATAGAGTTGTTCTGATCCATCTTTATTACCTCCATGACTATTAATATTTGTGCTTCTTCCTCAGACTCAAGAGTGATAGAACATGAGACGAAACAGTTATTAAATAAACTGTTTATATTTATTTTCAAAACACAATATTTATTTTGTAGAAAATAATATTTGTTATAACAGTTAATTTATTCCTATCTTGATAAAGAGGCCAGCTATGCTTATTAGGTTTAAAACATAACAATATAATTACATTGTTGTTAATTGTAATAACGATTAGTATCGTAATCTCACATTTTAAATGAAGTTTTATATATAAATTATATAAATGAGTATAAACATTAAAAGTAGGTGATTATATATGTTGATAGTTCTTATCAACCAGTATTGGAGGAAAAATGATGCCGGATACAAAACTGTATATTATTCGCCATGGTAGGGCGGAAGGAAATAAAATAAATTCATCATTATTATGTCCTGAGGGGAAAATTCAAGCAGAAAGATTATCGGATTTTTTATTACAAAGAAACATCACAAACGTTAACCAGTTAATTTCCAGTCCTTTTTTGCGTGCTAAACAAACAGCAAAAGTTATTTCCGAAAAATTACATTTAGAGTGTTCAATTGAAGATAGGTTAAGAGAAATAGATTTAGATGAGATAAATGATAATGAACATTTAGCAGAAAAGATAAAAGAACAATTTGAAGATTTTAGCTTAAAACTCATAGGAAATGAGTCTAACCAGGATGTTATGGATCGATTAGGTACGTTGAAAGACGATTTATTACAAAGAGGGGGAACCTTTCTTTTAGTTACACATAGTGTTGCAATGACACTGTTACTTCGTCATTTTGATAGTAGCAGATTTGGGGTTGAGGAATGGGGGAAAATAACATATCCAGATGTTTATTTGGTAACTTTAACAAATAATAATATTAATATAGAACATATTTGGAAATGAGTATACGTATAAAAACAAATCTACTTTTAACCATTATTACTTTAACAAGTAATTACGTAGGTGGGAGATGAATTGGCATCGGGTAAGGAACGACAGGAAGCCATCTTAATCGTTCGAATTGAAGTTAATGGTTTGGAATATATCTTTGTGGGAGTGACATAATACTTGTGATAAATCTTTTTTGGAGGTAGAATAATGAAAAATCTAGATGGTACAAAGAAAAATTTAGTCACAGGTAAACCAGATATAAGTAATCTTAAAAATTGTATTGAAGATGTTAGAAAAGCAGCATTAACCAATGTTGATGGACCAGAGGATCCAACTAATTATCATGAACTACGTGGGAGATTAGAAACTTTACGAGATAAGTTGCCTCCTTTATACCGCGATACAATGTATAAACCTTTTATCAAAAAACTCGATGAATTGGGACAAGAAGGGTTTACTAGAATATTATTGAGGGACCCAAAAAGAGAAAGAACAGCAGGTTTAATGCTAGATATTGCTCAGGCAATTCTTCAGCATGGCGAAGGGTATAAATCTCATGCTACAGGGGCTTTTCAAGAATTAGTAAGTGATCTTTATGATGGTTTTTTGAGCTTAGAGGATAGAGCAGGAGTTAAACCACCAGATTTGAGTGTTATTCCGCCACTTGTTAAATGGGGAAATCCAGAGGCTGGCCCATATACTTGGCCAGTAGATGCAACTTCTATTTTTGGGGTGGAGGTAGCTGTTGTTAGTCTCCCGCCAGTTAATGCGACACAAGGTCTTTTGGCTTGGTCAAGCATAGGTCATGAAACAGGCGGTCATGATATATTACATGCTGATACGGGATTACTGGATGAGTTAGCTGATAGTGTAAGAACAGAGTTGGAGGAACAAAATTTTGGACATGATTTATCTGAATATTGGGCTTCCCGTATTGATGAAACTGCGTCTGATGTTTTAGGTATATTGAATTTAGGACCTGCGGCAGCGATAGGTTTAGTCGGTTATTTTCGTGGTTTAAATGCGGCCTTTACAGGACAAGCTATCCTTAGAAATGAAGGACCTGATAGAGATCCTCATCCAGCTGATATATTAAGAGGGTATTTAGGAGCGTATGCTGTAGGATTGCTTGAATTTGATCAAGCGAAAGAATGGGAGAAGATAATTGAAACTGAAGTAGAAAAAGATCTCTCAGAGATTCAACTGGAGGGAATAGCAATAAGTAATGATGAGGCTAAGAAATCAGCTCAAATTGTTGCTTCTACTATAGTGAAGAGAAAATTAATTAGTCTGGAAAATCATAGTTTAAATCAGATTCAAAACTGGAAAAATAAAGATGAGTTAATTGTTGCTCAGTTACGCTCTTCATTAAATACACTGGGTTCGTTGCCTGAAGAATACAAATCAGGAATTTATGCGGCCCATGTAGTTGCTGCTGCTGTTACAGCCGCTATTTCGAAAGATGGAGATGTTGCTGTGATTTTTGATAGGATGATTACGTCGCTAAAAGCAATGCATGATTCTAATCCTTCTTGGGGACCTTTATTTGTGGTACACCCTGGAGATATTGTACGACACTTACTTTATCGTAATTAACGTCAATACGTAATATATTGGTGAATCATACTCCAGATAGTGCAAACATCAAATAAATTGCCTATCTGGGTTTTTTATATGTATTTATTTCTTATTCTTCGCTAAAACAATGTAAAAGATAAACGGAAATTAAGTTATCTTTTTTATAATGAAAGTCACTAGAAACAACTAAAAAAATGTAAAGAATCTACACAAATTTCTTTTCAGAATGACTTTTCTATATAATTGGAAAGGGTGCATTGAAATTATTCCCAAGACAATAAAGTGTTAAGTATTTAATACACGTTAAATAAGGACTTATTGAGAGTTATAATGAAAAGAAAAAGAACCCTATAGGGTTCTTTTTCAAGGCATATTAACAGTAAGGAGAATCATGAAATGCTACTTCAAATCTTTATTAGGGGAAAGATTTTGAATAAGCTTAACATACATCTATTTTTACATATATGTAATATATAGTAAATTGATAATGTTTAGACTTTCTATTACCAATATTCAATTAAGATAGTTAACACTATGTATATAGTGTTAACTGGAATTTAGTACAGTATACATTTAGAAATCTGATATTAGATTTCATTTGTTAAAAAAGCTAATAGCTATATTATTTCAAATTCTAACTAACATTTAAACGATTTATTTGAAATTGGTTGTGTATTAACCCTTATAAGCCAATAAAAGTAAATAAAATAAACAAAGACCCTGTAATAAATACAGGGCCGGATACAGGGTTAAGGGAACGCATAGTTTTTTAATATCATAGTAGCATATATTCTTTGTATAGCTACATGAGGATTTTGACAGAATTAAGAACAAGACAGAAAATCTGTAGGAAAGCAAATATAGTGCTGGAAATGTGATTTTAAATTAAACTATAGGCATATTGAAATGGATGAAAACTCTTGAGTACCATGATTAAATTGCCTTTAAATATGAGGTTTAGGTTAGAGGGATAATTGGATCTTACTGAAAAGAAAAAATGTTTTTTAGATTAAAAGAAGAAAAGACACCTTTTGGGTGTCTTTTCTTTAGGTAAACAGTTCACATATTGCTGAATTAGATACGAGAAACCATAATTCGACTACGAAGTAAATCCTAACACAATCTGAACAGAAAAAATATGTAATATTACATTTTTAGTTTTTAATTATTTTATTGAATACATATTAGCAACGTAAATAAAAAGGGCATGCAGTCGTATCTGCAGCCCTTTTTAGGAGGAATTCAAGACACCATAAGGACACGTATTGGTAAACAGGTTCAAAAATAGTATATGTGAAAAGAAAAAGTCCTATACCAAAAGTAGACAGGATTTAATCTTTTTTACATTTTCAAAAATGAAATTCCGTCCTTTTTGAAATCATTACAGTACAAACTTGGTTTGTAATGAAATTAGAAAAAGGATACATGAAAATGGCAGACAACTATTTTGTTGCCTGCCGGTGCCAGTGGGTTGAATGAGTTAGTCAATGCAATAAATTACTATCCCATTACCAGAAGAGTGAAGCCGCTAGTTCAAACGGCTTAGACATAGTTTACCTAATAAAGAAAAAATTATGAGTAGAGATTTTGTTTGCTCTATATGAAAAGATAAATAGATATTCATCAGACAAGGATAATTTAGCATACCTTGAATAGGGTGAAGGAACGAATTAAAGAAAAGGATTTTTGTTTTGGAAGGGACTGACTCAGTAATGGAACTTTCGGACAGGGTTTGGGGAGCGGTGATTGCCTTTGGTATTGCGACTAATATCGTTGCTTGTATGATGGCAGTATACATTCAAAAATATGAGCTAATGATAAATCATCTTACAAATATTTTATTTTTAATAATTATCTCTTTAACGTATATTAAGATGAAAATTAACAAATGGGTGGCTTTAGGATTTACATTTGTTGTAATAGAGAAAGGTATTAAGGCGGGATATGACTTCTACACACATGATTATTATGGTGTCAGTTGGAGTTTAGCTATCATTGTCTATTGCATATACGAGATGAAAAAGTATCATATTGAAATAAACGAATAGCCGCAACAATAAGATGTTAGTAGACGTAATTTTTAAAAAATACTATAAAAAAGACACTACAAGAGTGTCTTTTTTTTGAAAATACTCTATAATTAACTTTGGGGAAGGTAATGTTAGAGTATTCGTTTAGCATTATCTTTATATTTGATAAACCATGAAATCGAAAGATTTTGTGGTTTATTTTATGAACAATAGATATTACAGTATTGGCAGTGAGCTATTGATCATTTTAGGCATTTGGAGAGAAGGGATTAAAAGTCTAACATCGAATAACGGTTCCTGAATATAGTGTTGCGAAATGATCTCCCATATCCCAAACGGTACTTGCCTGTATATAGCCCTTAAAGCCTTCTGAAGAATAATAAATCTCTTTTGGTATACTTTCTTTAGTTTGGAAATGTGCTTTAGAGTACTTTACATAATGGTTTTTAATAACTTTTGCTTCCGGAACAATAGTGTTTTTTTGTTCCAATGCTGGCCTAGCATTAGAAGGTGGTATGAATTTTACAGTGTCTTGGTAATTAGAATCTAAGGTGTCAGCTTGTACACTGTGCGACGAAACAAAGGTACTTAAACTACTTCCCACGATTAAAGTTACAAATGCTAACTTTGAGAATTTTGTTAATCTACTCATTCTATAATCTCCTTTTTATTATTTTGTAAGATATCTCCTTACACCTCACAGTCTATATCCACTACAAAAGGGTGTACATACATATTGATAGACAAAATTCTACAAAATACCTCATGTTTTTGGGGTTGTGTATAATAATCCAATGTTTAATAATTTATCAGAAGTAAAAAAGTAGGTGTTATATAAAAGAAAATGAATAATTTATGCAGGGAATGTATATAAAATTATTGTTTAAATATTCTAAAATGAGTTGATAAAGATGTGGAATTGTTTTTTAGAAATTAAATGATTCTAAAGGTTAAATTTGGAAGTTAAATTCTCTTTTTAAGTTTACTTTTATAATATTGTTCACATGTGTGGATTATTAAGATTTAAATATAAATTGTCTAAAGATTTTTTGTATAAGCAAACATTTAAAATATAAAAAAGTGAGAAAAATGATAAACATTCTTCTCACTTTCATCAATTAGGGTGGCATATACATAAATATGCGTTTGGTTAGATTTTCGGATGAAAAATCCACATGCATAGTATAGCAAAAAAATAAGGATTTTCGCATGTAATATTGCATATGAAAAATAGTAAAGTTTTAAATTTTGATATTAAAAACTTATATATACATGTTACAATGTATTTCTCTAATTTATTTTATTCTCCTATTTAGAATTTATGGTTTAGTGATTCAATAATACAAAAGTGGTTGTAATAAATAGATAAATCAATGAAGTAATACAGTTAGAATGGTTAAAAGGCAGTTAAATATAAGTATTAAAAGAATAAATTTACTTAGTTATGTTTAGTGAATGTATTATGGTAAGGATTTCATCTGGTTGGAATAGCGCTAAACTAAATTTTATCCAAACAAGTCCAATAATTATTTTTTAAATGAAGTATATGTTTCATCCAGTTTATTTGGAATAATTCGTAGTCAAATAATTGCTGAATCTAGAAAAATAAAATATACGAAAGGAGGACAGATAAAACTCTGCCTGTGAAATTTAAATCGCTAAATGATAAAGTTCGGATAATAGGATGGGGTTGTGGTTTCATTTCGAATGGTACCATAAATATATGTAGAAAAAATAAAGGAGAAAAATTTAAATAAACTATATAAGTAGTAAAAATGAAAAGGAGAAGTATCTAGTGTTTAATATAAAAGAAAGATTGGGACAAATAAAGCTTAAAACGAAGTTGTCTATGGCATTTATAGCAATATTAATTATACCAAGTCTTATCGTAGGAGTATCATCTTATAATAAAGCAAAAACAGATCTTAATGAAACAATTCTACAATCAGCAAAAGATAATATAAGTATTTTAGATAAGATTGTTGATGATGAATTAGAAAATAAGCATATAGATGTCACTCATTTTGCAAAGGTACTTACACAAGGTGATTATAATCCTGAACAATCGCAAAATGTACAGAGTAAATTTGATCAATATATACAGTTACATCCAGAGATAGAAACGATTTATACGGCATCCAGTAACAATCAATTTATTCATGCACCTGTTGGTAAAATACCAGAAGGGTTTAATCCGTTAGAAAGTAGTTGGTATAAGGATGCAGTAAAAGCAAATGGAGAGATTATTGTTTCATCTCCCTATAAATCAAAGTCTACAGGAAATATGGTAATTGCAATTGCAAAGCAAAATGCAGATAAAAGTGGTGTCATTGGCGTAGATTTGAATATTACAGATATCGTAAAAACATCCAAAATGATAAAAATTGGAAAGCAAGGATTTGTATCTATAGTCAGTCAAGATAAAACTATAGTTGTTCATCCATCACTAAAGCCTGGAGAGAAATTAGAGAAAAATTTAGCGGATGAATTGTACAAGAAAGAAGATGGAGTAATTACTTATAGTCTCAATGGTGAAGATCGAAACATAAGCTTCAAGACAAACAAAAAAACAGGTTGGAAGATAGCTGGGGTAATGCCTACGAAAGAAATTGAAGAAGCTACCAATCCTATTTTTTATAAAACACTCACTATAATAGGGGCTTCATTATTGTTAGGTGGAATTGTAATTTTATTCATACTTAAATCCATTATTACTCCACTAAGACAATTAGTTAATTCGGCCCATAGAATTAGTCAGGGAGATTTAACCGAGAAAATAGATATTCATTCAAAGGATGAACTTGGTCAATTAGGTGGTAGTTTCAATACAATGGCAGAGTCGTTACGTACTATTATTTCTCAAATTAACACATCTGCAGGACATGTAGCTGCGTCTTCTGAGGAATTAACTGCTAGTGTAGAGCAAGCGAGTGTTGCGACAGAACAAATTACAAAAGAGATGGAAGAAATCTCGAACAGTGCAGAGGTTCAAAATAATGAAGTTGAGTCTGGAGCTAATTTAATTGGTGAGGTAACACGAAATATTCAATACGTAGCTGAGAATGCTTCTGAAGTATCGGCTTCCTCCATATACACAAAACAAAAAGCTAATGAAGGTGAACAATTAGTAGAACAAACTGTAACACAAATGCAGTCTATCCATCACTCTGTTTCTCAATCTGATAATGTAATAAAATTATTAGATAAGAAATCACAACAAATTGGCAGTATATTAGAAGCAATTCAAAATATTGCGGAACAAACAAATTTATTAGCATTGAATGCAGCAATTGAAGCAGCCAGAGCAGGAGAACAGGGGCGAGGGTTTGCAATCGTTGCCGATGAAGTTAGAAAATTGGCGGAGCAATCATCCGAATCTTCGATGGAAATTGGCAGTTTAATTAAGGAAATACAAGCAGACGTACATGAGACTGTAAAAGCTATGAATGAAGTAGGAGTAGAAGTACAGTCGGGAATTAATGTTGCGAATGATACAAAACAAAGTTTTTATGAGATTTCAAAATCTGCAAATGATATTGTATCAAAAGTGCATGGTATGGTAGAACTATCAAATAAAATGACAACTGATGCAATGAAAGTAGATACATCGATTGATCAAATAGCTATGGCTGTAAAAGAGAATTCTTCAAGTATGCAAACGATAGCTGGTTCATCTGAGGAACAACATGCTTCTATGGAAGAGATAAATTCTTCAGCAATACAATTAGCACAGATGGCGGAAGAACTTCAAGAGTTAATTGGTGGATTTAAGATTTAAGTTGAGATTCTAAGAGAGAATGCTAGAATCTTGTTACAGAGTGGAAATGAAAATCTTATAATATAGTAAATAAGTATAATATGTACTCTCTAAGCGTATTGAACAGGCAGATAAGCCATTTTAAAAACCCTCCATTTGGAGGGTTTTTAAATACATTTACATTAAATTTGTTGTGGTGCACCATCATAATTGTTAACACTATATGAAGGAGCAGGATAATGTCCATGAGTAGCAAGCTGACCTGTATTAGAAAACTGAGAAATTCCCACCGTTAACACCCCAATGAAAGCAATGCCAGATAATAATAAGCTAATTTTTTTCATTATTTTAACACTCCTTTTTCAATTAATTTTCGTCTTGCTTGATAACAAATATGGAAATAGTCACTTACCTTTGTGTGGTTCTCTAATTGTCTACATTTTGTGGCAAATAATTCAGCGTATTCGACAACATATTCCCATAATTCTTCTTTCTCAAAGTATAAGATTCCTTCTTGTATGATTTTTTCTAATTCTTCCAATGGAATGTTTTCATTTAATCTTTTTAAAATAAAGAAGTGATATATATATTCTTTGTTATGGATTTCTCTGCAGATTTTTAATCCCTTAACAATGAGTTTGCTAGCCGTCGATTGTTCTCCTAATTTATAATGTTCCTTAGCTTGTAGGAAGATAGCCTTGAAGTGTGTAGGGATTTTCTCTGTTACTTCTGAAAGGTGACGAATTGCTAAAGTAGACATACTTTGATCAGAATACAGCCACCCCATAGTACTTTTTACGTATAACAAGGAATCTTCTTCTTTATTTTTTTGTAGTAAATCAATTGCACATTGTAGATATTCTTCAGCTTGTTCGTACTGTTTTAAATAGATGCAGCAACCACCTAACAAACTATTACAAAAGGCTGATTTTACTTCATAACCATCATACTTTGAAAATATTGCTCTCGATTTAATTGCGTATTCGATAGAAGCGAGCATGTTATAGGTATGGTGATAAAAAATAGCAATTCTATAGTAGAATTCAGCGTGTTCAATTTCATCTGGTATGTCTACTAATATCTTTTCTGCCAGTTTATAATGTTCCTCTGCCTCAGTATAATTTGATATAAAAGTGGAGTGAATGGATTTAAAAAAATGATAATAGAAGCGTAGGAAATGGTCTGTAGGCATATCATAGTCGCTGATGGCATCAAAGCTATTTTGTTGAATACCAAGGCTATCTGTTAATACAGTGTAACGAAATTCAAGTAGTGAGTAATAGAGTAATAAATTTTGATCTTGATTCTCTTGATTCGGTTCAATGCTTAACTGATTAATTTTTTCATCAATTTTCTTTTTTAGATTAGTAGCTTTTATAACTTGTTGAGATAGCATAGATTGATACCAGTCGTTCAATAGAGAGGTTAACTGCTCATTTCCTTTTACTGTGACACTCATAATATACGCCCCCATCTTATAGAAATATCCTAATCCAATTTAATTGTAACTATCATAGCAAATTAGAAGCGAAAATGGTGTGATTTTACAAATTTTTCAAGAAAATTCAGAAAATAATCGATTGTTGTCGAATATACTTATAATTTGACGTATTTCCCGAAAGAATTCTCCTTCCTCAAGCGTGTGAAGGACGTAGCACGACGATAGGTGAGAGATGAATTTTGGTTTGGTGGAGCCAAAAGGCTTTGCTTTTTATTTTTCCGATGTTGATATGTATTTATTGTAGCTAGGTACATAGAACTAAAAATAAGATATTCTTGTGAACTCAAAAAGCCGAAATTCCTTAACTTAGGAATTTTGGCTTTGACGTTATGTCATGGAATTGCAATTGGAATGGCATCTGGCATATCTACTGCACCAGAGTTATAATTTCTTCAGCTCTTTAACTTAGAAACGGGTACTTGATTAGCGTAGTTAAATTATTGCCTTTTAAAAGAACGGAAAGAGTTTTTTCGAGTTAGCACCTTTTACATGATAAATATTGAAGAGAGAAAAAACACTTAGAAAGACTTTTAAGCAGAAAAATAGACTAGTCTATTTTTAATTTCTAATGGTCCCAGTATCCTTTATTTTGACGTGTGTCTTTACATTTATTTTAGCCGCTGCTAAGGCTTGCAACCAATCTCCTTTTACTTTTTTCCACTCTTTGTATTGAAAAGCTCTAGCATATAGGGATAATCCCATTGGATCAATTTTATTCTGCTGTATTTCATTCAACATATTTTGTAAATTATTATTAATTTCATTTTGAATAGCACTTTTTAAATTATTTATATTTTTTTTATTATCATAGTGCTTCTTAATTAAATTCGCATTGGTTTTTTCTATTAAAGCTACATTAGCATATATATCGAGATTAAACACAAACTTTCCGTTTTGAAAATTAACACCTACCTTCCTTGTCGCGTTCTGTACGAAGATAGAAGTGTTTGGTTTTTTATTAGATTTAGGAGGAAGCTCAAGGTGTAGTATCATTCGGCCGTTACTTTTTGGCTTATTTATAAGGTTGAAAAATTTAACATTTTTTTTAGGGATATGAGTTAAATATTTTCCTTTTCGATTTAAAAATGCGATTCCTACTGTGTCAATTTCATTCTTTGTTTTCTTGATAATTGGAACAGTTTGCGTCATTCCTTCTTCATTTTGTTCTCTCATTAATTGCTGAATTGTAGAAGAGACGGATTGGTTATTTTGAATTGAAGATTCGATTACACCATTTATATAAGATGAAAGTGATGGTTTACTGGGCTTGTGAATTTTAAAAATTTCTTCTGCAGGTCCATCTACAAGTACTACTTTAGCATTAATGGTAGCGTAAGGATCACGGTAAGAAGAATCAAGCTCCTGCAACCAATTTGCTTCTTGCGCTAATTTTTTCCCAATTAAAATGATTTCAGCTTTGGAAGCTGTCATAAAGCCCGTTAACTTCGTATCTATCTTACTGAATCCAGTATATACAGTTGATGCTTGTGTCCAATGTTCTATAGTACTTTTTGGTTGTTTATGATGAAAGAGTGGTATGCTTGTTCCAACTTTTATGTCTCCATTAGGGGTTCTATCCAAGCCAATTAACAGGATTAATGAAACCTTCTCAAGAGGAATTCTCTGACTACAACCAATTATATATACACAACAAATTACAATCCATATCCATTTTCGAATCAAAGTTGTTTCCTCCTAGTAATCCAAGTGAAAAGAATACTGTAAGCGAAAAATAACATTGGTAATAGAATAAAGAAAATGACATTTAAGATATCCATAAGAGAATATATAAACAAATATTGATCCACATCGGGATTTAGGAAAATAAATAGACCAACTATAAATAGCATAAAAGCAAGCAGCGACCAATTGCGGATGTTTTTTTGAAATGAAATGGTCACAGATTCAAAACTGAAAAATAAATACGGATATATCGTAGTGGAAAATACAATTAAATAGTAAGCGATATATATAATTTCTAATCGTTCTATGAAAGAAAAACGAACCCCTTTTAACAGATGAAATACTGGCCAGATTACGTCTTTTATCCCCTCTGGACTAAAGTATATATAAGAAAGAATAGTCACATATAGATAGAAGAACATAGTTCCAGTATTCGCTATTAGTAGTCCTTTTATGGCTTTGTGTTTTTTTTGTAAGAACGGGTATATATAATATGCAATTTCTAAGCCAGCATAAGGTGTAATGGTTTCTTTTGTTGCCTTTATAATAGGGTATAATCCATCTTTAAAAATAGGTAGTAGGTGTAAAGGGTTGTAGTTAGTCTTTAGTGAAAACAGAAGAAATAGTGGCATCCAAGTAGTGAAGAAGAAAACAAGCATAGAATAACTAGTAAGAGCCCTTAACCCACTCAGAGCTAAAATAATAAAAGGTAATAGTAATAATATGGTGATTTGATAAGCAGGAGTGGAAGGGAATATCCAAACTTTTACAATATCAGTTACCTTTAGTAAAGTATTAAAGCCAGCAAAAAATAGATAACAGGCATATAAAAGAAAAAGAATCGTCCCTAGCCATTTACCAAAGTATGTTTTTAAGATTTGTGAGAAATTTTTGTTGGGATTTTTTTGTAACATTAATATAATAAATACACCGATTATAGAAGTAACCATCCATCCAAGAATGATTGAAATCCAGCCATCTGTGCCAGCAGTAGTAGCAAGTGGGCTTGGCATAATTAACATACCAGATGCAAGTTGCAGCGAATGGATGAAAATAATAAATTCGAATAAAGTTATATTTTTGAATTTAAGATTCCCCATGTTAACCACCTTCTTTTTTCTTTCTTTGTTTCGGCTGCCCTGTACTCGAACGGCTGGTAAGCATAGAAATAGGAAATCTTACAAAAGAATCTTTTAACTCTTGGAGACGAAATGGCGCGATTGGCAATCCATATGGTGAACCATATGAAGTTAGTGAAACAAAATGAGCAAATAAGAGCATTAATCCACTAACAATACCTACAATGCCATAAAAGTAAGCCAATAACATCATTGGAAAACGAATAAGGCGTATAGAACTTGATAAATCATAATTAGAAACAATAAATGAAGCAATGGCTGTAATAGATACGATAATAACCATAACGTTACTAACAAGACCAGCTTGAACAGCCGCCTGTCCAATTACAATCCCTCCAACGATTCCAATGGTTTGTCCAATTGGTTGTGGTAAGCGAATACCAGCTTCACGTAGCATTTCTAGTGTGATTTCCATTATAAAAGCTTCCAATAAGGGAGAGAAAGGGACTTTGACTCTTGACGTTGCAATAGAAGTGTATAAATCTATAGGAATGATTTCAAAGTGAAAAGAGACTATAGCTATATAAAATGCTGGTAAAAAAATAGCTATAATAAATCCTGCAAATCTTAATAAGCGAAAAAATGATGCAATGAGCCAATGAATATTATAATCATCTGGAGTTTGAAAGAATCCAATTAAATTCATTGGAACAATCATTGCGCCAGGGGATCTATCCATTAACACCGCTACTTTTCCATCAAGTATATGGTTTGAAATAGCATCTGGGCGTTCGCTTAAATAAGCCTGTGGAAAAGGAGACCAATTTTGATCCTTTGTAAAATTAGATAGTTCACCAATGCTTAATACCGCATCCGTTTTAATTCTACAGATTCTGTTTTCTATTTCTTGAACTACATCTGGATTCGCAACGTCACCTAAATAAATTAAATAAACAACAGAAGTTGCTCGTTCTCCAATCGTCAGCTTTTTGATTTTTAACTCTGCAGAAGGAAGATATCGACGAATTAAGCCTATATTTTTTGTGGCATTCTCAATAAATCCATCATGCGATCCTTTAATAGTAACTTCTGAAATTGGTTCTTGAATTGCTCTCTCTGCCCAGCCTTTTGTATTTATTAGAAGTGAACGATTTTCTCCTTCCATAAATAGTACACATTGACCTTCAAGTAATCCTTCTTTAATTTCATTCCATGTATATACTATTTTGGTATGAGTAGCGATAATATTAGAATTAAATATTTGACTGTCTTCATTTACTTCTTGTAATAATGGTGTAACGACATTGCCTTTTAAAGCAACACCATCAGTAAGGCCTTCAAAGTAATATAGTAGAATATTCGTATTTGTTTTTAATTGCAAAGGGTGTTCAATTAAATCTGCACTAATATCAAAGATGTTATCTAATGTATTTTTAAGTTCTTTTAAGTTACTTGTTTGGATCTTTTCAATGTTTTTATCTGTCTTAGTTTCTAAGGTCTCTTCATTTAAGGACAAAATTGACACCTCTTTAATATGTAACGATTAGTTGTAGTTATTATTTTTATATAATTGAATTTTATTCACTAATTTAAAAGAATTGGAGCTAAGAATTGATAAAATTTGATGTGCTATATTATTAATTCAATAATTTAGAGCAAAAAAGTAGAGGTGATTTGTGGGGGAATCTAAGTATCAAGATAGAATTGAAATTTGAATGATTATAACAAAAAAGAACCCTTGATAGGCTCTTTTTCATAGTTGATAAATATATTGTCAACAATAGATGGCGTTTAAGGTAGTAATTTAGATGTCTTTAAGTTCATCAGCTGAATTTTGTAGGAAGAATTCTTTTTTCATATCTTAATACTCAATGAAAAAGGATATTTCATTTGTTTGGGTGTTTTAGTGTATTTGAATTTTGCGCACTAACAAATTTTGTTTAGGGACAAAATGCATTTTCTTAATTATCAGAAAAATTAACGCAACAAAATTCTTATTAATTATTTTGGTAGGTATCAAATATTTCTTTTGCCTTATTTTCTTGATATTACCGTACGTTTATATGTTTCTAAGGGAAAGAAATACTTTCATTTTTATGACCATCTATTGTTTGATTAAGATGGTAACACGAAATAGAAGCGTTTACAACTAGAAAATAAAGAAAAAATATTAAAATTAGACTTTTTTCGACAATTATTTTATGTTTATATTTCATTTTATTATAGGAAAAGGCGAGGGAAAGCGGACCTTTTCCTATAAAATGTTTTGTTGGAATTAGAAATAACTAAAAAAGTAATATTAGCTTAAAATTAAAATGAAATTCAATGAATATGAGCTCAAAGTCATGAAATTCAATGATAAGGTTATGATTGAATTTTTAAACCTCATGTGTATTGAAAGTATGGTCAAATCTTAATCCACGTTGCGTTTCTTCCTTTTGTAACTAGCTTAATATGGCCAAACACTTGCAAGGAATTTAAAGCCTTACTGATTGTACTTTCTGCAATGTCTGGATAAGTGTTACGAATACTTTCCTTAGTAAAAGGTTGTTTTTGTTTAAGTATAAAATCCTGAATTCTCTCAACTTTAGTATGTTTACATATAGAATCTAGAACTGTGTTATGAAGATCTTTGTAAGCCTCTAATATAATTGTTAAAAACGTTTTTAACCAAAAGCTATTATTATGTTCCTCGCAGTACCAATTCACCGAAGATTTATAAATCGAATTGTAATAATCAGATTCGTTCTTCTTAATATATTTATCCAAACATACATATTTTACAAATGTATGTCCACTCTTAATTAACAGCAATTGCATTAACATAAATGCCAGCCTGTTATTACCTTGATTGAAAGGGACTATGCAATAAAAATTTAATATAAAACGAGCTATTAATAAAAGTGAATGTAGCCCCTTACTAGTATTTAATGAGTGGTATTGATCACATAATTGCTCCATAAACCGTGGGATAAGTTCATGCGGAAGAATGCGGTAACTATTCAAGTGTATTCCATGTTCTGGAACTCCTGGAATAATAAAGGGTTTTTCACGCCATTTGGCACTGTCAGAGGTAATATAATGTATTAGTTGAAAATGTAATTCCTGTATAGTTGCTGGATTAATTAATAAAGTACAGGAGTTTTTATGTACAAAAGAAAGTGTTTGATAATAGCAGAAAATAGCATCTTCAGAAATATTTTGAGGTACTATATCATCTAAAATAAGTTCTTTTAATCTTTTATTAGGAACTTTTATATCCTCATAAATAGTTGTGAAATTTTTTATGTAATGTAGTGGTATAGTTTTTTCTAAACTATTAAATATGTCAGGGTTTTGTTCCTGATAAGCAGCTAATTTTCCTTTGAATTCGCTAATTTCACTTATTAAATTTATTAACCTCCTTTTTAATTCAATATTTTTGTACTTATCATCAAAAAAGTCTCTCATTTTTGTTCCTCCTGTAACCCCTTAACATGTTGTTGCATATATCTTTCCATTCTAAAGGTATGCCACGACATCATTGTAAAATAAAGATATTTTAGGTCTGATTTTGAATATATATATCAGAATCTATATTTTTATTTAACAATTAAAATATGGAAATTATAAAGAAGAATCGTTAGGATTCAATTTTAATAGGCATAATCCTAACATCAAATGCACAAATGTACAATAAAAAAATAAAAAAAATAAAACTATCGACTCTTTTGAAATATTATCTAAAAGAGTTTTAAGAAATTGTAGGTATAGATGTGCTTTAGTTTAGGAGTAAATAATAAGGCGGTAATAAAGTTTTCATAGGTAATTAAAAAGTAGATAGACTATTAATTTGTGACAATTACGTGCCTAATCTATCATATGCTTTTATGAGAATTCTAAAATTAAATCCTAACGAGCTGAATTTTCTATATTTAGAATAAATATTAGGAGAGGCGTGCTGATGAAATGTATCATTTTATATAGAATTATGTAACGTTTAACACTCGTATTGTAAAATATTTCGACATACGTTAATTTAAATATTAGGTACAGGAACATTTAATAAAAACTCAGTACTAAAGTACCCTTTAAACATTTCACCCTAAGAACGTTTCTCAAGCACACTGAAGTTCATCCTTTGTTTCTGTTCCTTATTAGATAAAAATAACATAATAAACTTTCATAATATGATAATAAAAATAGGCTTTCAAATCTTTTTCTTAACATTAACAATCTCTTGATGATCTGTTTAAAGTAAGAAAATGCAGGGTAGACAATGGTATTAATAAAGAAAATAGAACAGTTAAGCTAGATAACTTGAGTCATTTTATAAGTAATTAAGCGTTAGATTGAATTAGTAAGAATATTATATGTGTTTGCTAAATCGCTTGTTTTAATTGGTCTGTTACTATTAATTTATGAATTTTAACATTTAGAAGCTAGTCAACATATAGGTTATATTAGTTATGTGAGTTTTAACCTCAAGTGTATATGTTTAAGGGTGAACTACCCGCCACTTAAAGTCCGAACGGACTGTTTGAAGTGGGGACTTCTCGGTTAGTCGTTACTTTTGGTAGCTAACGAATTCGTCCTAAGACAGCCGAGCTAACTCCCTTGTTCCAAGGGTTATTTTATTGCTATCTATGCTAACGCCAATAGGCATATTGCTTCATTTTTGATATTGATAGCTGCGTTATAATCTCTATCGAGATTTACACCGCATATACAAGAATAGACTCGCTCAGACAATGACATATTTTTCACATTTCCACAACTGCTACATGTTTTTGTGGAAGGAAACCATTTGTCTATTTTCACAAGCTGTTTGCCTTGTTCATTTAGTTTATAAGCTAAGAAAGAAGTGAACATACCCCAAGCATTATCAGCGACGCTTTTTCCAAAATGAAGTGCTTGCGATATTCCCTTCATATTTAGATCTTCAATAGCTACAACATCAAAATGAGTGGCTAACTCTTTAGACTTATGATGAAGGAAGTTCTTACGTTGGTTTGCTACTTTTTCATGCAGCTTAGCTACACGGATACGTTGTTTATTCCAACGCCCTGAACCTTTTGTTCTTCTTGATAATACTCGTTGTGCCTTTGCTAATCGGTCTAACATTTCACGATAGAACTTAGGATAATTGGCTCTCTCATCCTCAGAACTGACGTATAATTGATCCATCGCAAAGTCTAATCCAACAACTGTTTCTACTTCTTTTTGTACGATCTCTTTTTCGTATTCAGTCAAAATGGACACATAGTGTTTACCAGTAGGTGTCATAGAAATCGTACATGACTTGATTATATGGTCTTGTGGTATTTCTCTATGCTGTTTGATACGTACCATTTTCAGTTTTGGCAATTTGATATGACCGTTAAGCAACATAATATTTCCGTTCACTACATTCGTTGTATAAGACTTTCTGTCTTTTTTGCTTTTGAATGTTGGGAAGTCATTTTGACCACGAAAGAAATTTTTATAGGCAGTTTGCAAGTTTAGTTGAGCATTTGCCAAAGCTAATGAATCAACTTCTTTTAACCACTCAAATTTTGCTTTGTATTTTGCGGGAGTGGGAAGCTTTTGTTTCTTTAGTTGATTCTTATCATCTTTATGTTTTTCATACGCTTCTTTCCGTTCAGCTAACATTCTGTTATACACGAAACGTACACAACCGAAGGTTTTACGCATAAGATGTGCTTGGTCTCCTGTTGGATACAAACGGAATTTATATGCTTTATTCTGCTTTGTCATATCATTTCACCTCACTTTTCACTTTGACTTTCAATATATGTTTTTACTACGTCTATTGGCGAACCACCAGTAGTTAGCAAGCAAAAGCTTCTTGACCAAAACATCTCTTTCCAAAGTTTCTTTTTCACTTGTGGAAAGTCTCTTTTAATAAGTCGAGAACTTGCACTTTTATAAGCATTGATGAATTTTGTCATTTCTGTATTAGGGTGTGCCTTGAACAAAATATGAACATGGTCTACATCATGATTCCATTCAACTAATGTGATGTTATAGTTTTCAGATAGTCGAACAAACATATCTTTTGCATAGTCTGACATATCATCATCAAACACATTTCTTCTGTATTTCACGACCAACACAAGGTGATAGTACAACAAGAATACTGAATGGTTATTACTATCTAATTTCATTTATATACCAGCCTTTATCATTTATAAGACTGATTATATCAGAGGCAAAATAAAAAGGAAAACCTTTTGGCTACGCCAAACCGAAATTCATCTCCCACTTATCGTTGGGCTACGCCCTTCACAAGCTTGAGGAAGGAGAATTCTTTCGGGAAATTCGTTAAAGGATTTGTGAGTGGTATAAAAGAAGTAAAAGTCTGGAAGAAACGGATATAATCGGTTTCTTCCAGACTTTTTTTGCTTTCTTGTAATATAAAAAATTTATTTTTCCTACATGATTTAATTATCTGTTTTAATATTTGAATTTTTTGTGAAATTAAACGGAGTTTTTATTCTTCTTTAAATACATAATGTTACAAAATAGCGTAATTGTATTTACTTTATTTTTATAGGAGATTAAAAATAATAATAAATGTACCAATTTATGAGAGATATTAATATATTAATTGGTGATTTGTTCGTTTATCCCTATATTGCTATTATATTAGCGAGAACAATATATTGGGGGGACAAGAATGAATTTGAAATTAAAATCTAAATTGGAAAGATTAAGAAAAAGTAAAAAAGGAATTGGTGCTTGTGTTCTGGCTGCAGGGGTAACGGCTATTACTATGATTCCTCAAAGTGCTTATGCACATGGATTTGTTGAAAAGCCAAGTAGCCGTGCTGCTTTATGTAGTCAGAATTATGGGGCATTAAATTTAAATTGTGGAAATGTAATGTATGAACCTCAAAGTCTAGAAGCGCCTAAAGGGTTCCCAGATGGTGGACCGATTGATGGTAAAATCGCTTCGGCAGGAGGACTATTTGGAGGAACTCTTGACCAACAAACAACAAATCGTTGGTTCAAAAATAAAATTAAGGGTGGAGCAAATACATTTACATGGAAATATACAGCAGCACATTCTACAAGTAAATGGCATTATTACATTACAAAAAAGGGATGGGATCCTAATAAACCATTAACACGTGCTGAATTAGAACCAATTGGAACTGTGAAACATGACGGTTCGGCCGCATCAAATAATTTAACACATACAATTAATGTACCAACTGATCGTAATGGTTATCATGTTATTTTAGCTGTATGGGATGTAGCAGATACGTCAAATGCGTTTTATAATGTAATTGATGTAAATTTAGTAAATAATGAAACTCCTGATACAGTAGCTCCAACTCAACCAACTGAATTAAATGCCTCTAAAGTTTCTGCCAATAGTGTTGAAATAACATGGAAGGCCTCTACTGATAATATAGGTGTAAAAGAATATCAAGTGTTACGTAATGGAGAAGTAATTGATACGGTACCAGGTACAACTTTTATTGATAAAAAATTAAAAGCAGATACGGAATATACCTATACAATAAAGGCATTAGACTCTGCTGGGAACATATCAAAAGAAAGTGAAAAACTAAAGGTTAAGACAACACATGCAATCCCAGATATAGAGGCTCCAACTCAACCAAAAGGATTACATAGTATGGGTACAACAGCGACAACTGTTGACTTGATGTGGAGTCCGTCTGAAGATAATGTAGGCGTAGACCATTATATTGTATATAGAGAAAGCGCTGGGGTTATGAATAAAATTGGGACAGCGGCTAATACATCCTTTATGGATAAAGATTTGAAGGCTAATACATCGTATAAATATGTAGTGACGGCGGTTGATTTAGCTGGAAATGAATCTAGTAGAAGTGATGTTTTGAATGTAACAACAAAATCAGAGGATTCCACATATGAAAAATGGGATGCAAGAAAAGCATATACTAAGGGTGATAGAGTAGTACATGAGGGAAAAGTGTATGAAGCGGTTCAAGATCATCAAGGAAATGGTGACTCAAATTGGATTTTTGCCTTATCGCTTTGGAAGCCAGTTTTGAATAAATGATAAGGTGGAAAAGGTAGTTAACAATTTTGAATTTCTCTTTAAAAAGTAAGGGTCGTTCCAAACATGAATTATCTAATGGTTTAAATGGTATATTAATAAATTTAATCATCATCCTAATGTTAACGAATTAAAATCAAAAAAGAATCCGAATGGTATTCCATCAAAAAGGAATTCCATTTGGATTCTTTATTTTCTAATATGTAATAGCATATATTTTCACTGTGAATTTGCTAGTGGCACCAATTGGACTTGCAATATAATATTTAGTATTTGTGTAAGCTTCAGTCCTAGATCCATGTGAAATGTTTTTCCAACGAGTAGAATCTATTCCTAGGGGAACATCAATCATTACATTGAAAGAGATAGTAGAAGGATAATCCTTTTCTGAAGGCTCAATAACCCATTTTAATTCTTTGGTACCTACAGGTAAACTATCAATTTTAAAGTTTTGACTGGATCGATTTTGTTGCCCGGATAAAGGACTAGATTCAGATGGTATTTGCGAAATTAATATTTCTTTTTCATTAGAATGTATACCATTTAATTTAATGATACTATCAATTAAACCTGGACCAGGAAAATCAGCTGCGATGATACCAGAATGTTTAATTATGCCTTGTTGTAAGAGTTCGGTCCCAAGTGTATTCATTCCCCCATAGTATACTTGTCCGTTTCTATCGCGAGGGAAATCACTCCATGCATTTGTGGAATTCGTTTGAATCAATTTAGGACTACTATCAGTATTTCTGCTCTCTTTTCCGCTTGCAACAAACCAAGGATATACATTATTTAAAAATGCTGCTGCGCCTCCCGTACCACTAAAATGGTTGAGATGAATTTTTCCATTATTAAAATTAGTATTTGCATTTTGTAGATGGGTTTTTATCGCAATCCATTTTGCATATATTTCGTCTGGTCCGCTTCCAATTTCAAATTTATCTTGTATATTCAAACCTTCGTAATCAATACCGTACAATTGAGTAGATGTAAAGTTTTGTAAGATTACAATTTTCCCGCGGGTATCTCCTAAAGTAGGGTTATTTCTATCTGAAGTTGGTACGGAATTAGGATTCCAAAAATATGAAGCATTAACGTTTTTATATTTTAAAAATATCTCCTCAAATGATAGAGAGCCGCTTTCAGGAGTAGTTTCTTCTTTTAGGCGCATTAATATTGTTTCTGTTGGATAATCTTTTAAAAATTGAATTGTCTCTTTTAATACATCTTCAAACACAGCTTTTTGATTTACAATGCCATGATACATTGCAAAAGAATCTTTTACACGTTTAACACGCATATCTACATATCGGATTCCAGAATTTAATTGTTGGGATAGACTCATAGTTTGATTTCTTGTCAAATTTTCATCAAGAAAGCTTGCTCCATGTAAAGCCATTGTACCGTGAGTCCCTGGAATAGATATTTCACTTAATTTTGTAGAATCTTCTATTTTCGACATCCACGCTGGATTTTGATATCCTATATTGGATTCATAGGAATAACCTGAATGACTATCAGCTAAAATAGTAGATGGTGTACTTAAACTTGCTAGTGTAATACAGGTGAGGATGCTAATTTTAATGAAATTTCTCATTTTTATTTTCTTCATTTTATCTCTCCTGACCTTTAAACAATTGCTAGATGATTTTTTCCTATATTTATTGTTTTTCATTCTTAATATAATAAATTTTTGTATTTAAAAATAATTAAAAATAGGGGGAGTAAGTTATTTGAGACTTTAATAATTTGTTTTAATGAATTGTACCTAATAGCCAAACGGATTCTTGAAAAATCGAAGTATAGCCTCCAAAAAACAACTGTTTATCGTATTGTATACAAACAAAACAGAAGTCCTAAAAAAGACTTCTATTTTGTGACATATAATGAATGATAAGGTGGTAAACAAATCAAGATAATGTGAATGAGTGGTAAAAATTTATTAATAGCTGTTTTAGAATCTCTTATAACAAGGCTGATTACAAAAAATGAATCCCTACAATGCTAATAAAAATTGAAAAATTCTACTCATTAAAACTTAGACTAACTACAGTTGCGATTGATTGGGCTGCATGTTCCCAGCTTCCATCTATAACTTTACCAATCTGCTGACCAAGTGTATTTAAATCATTTGGATTAACTGGAATTCCATTATAAGCAGCAAGAATTGATAAAAGTGGAGCAGCAAATGGTGTCCAACCACCTCTATCAATACTAAATACAGGCTTATCTACTACTTTTCCATCTTGCACAGTAAACTCATAATAAAATTGATCATCTGGACGGAAACTTAAATGATGAGAAATTTGTCCCTTAACATATTTTTTTCCTGCACCTAGATTTACTACTTCTATTTCTTTTACGTTAAATTCATGCTCAAATACTTTGATTTTTTTGACTTCTGGACCGTTTAAGGCAGCTTGAACGGCTGTTTCCAAATTGTTTTGTGCAAAAGGTTGAATACTCTTTTGTGCTTCGTTTTGTTGGATAGGAGCTTCTTTTTCTGCAGCAAACACTGATGTGGTAGGTAGTGCACCTGTAGCTAATGTTGCTGCAAGTGCTGTTGTCATCATGATTTTCCTTTTCACCTTCATAGTTTTTCTTCCTCTCTAAAAGTTTTGATATATAATCTTTTAAAGACTGACATTGTGTAATATTTTATTTCATAATGCACAAAAAACGGGTTTAAGAATGATGTGGAATTATGTCAGAGAATTAAAATTAATTATATATGTATTTAAGATGATATATATCTACACATATTTTTTCAATTTTTAGACAAATGTAATGTTATGACTTCTTAAGAGTCAATTTAGTACCTTGTTTATCTATAGAAATCCTATAAATAAACTAATTTCATAGTGAATGTAATATATTTGATATTAAATGTCTTACATAATGATATAAAATTTCATATTTTTTTCTTTTTAAGAATGAAGCGATAAGGCTTCAAACCGCAAGGGATGCGGGGATAGCCTAGTCAATTAGAGTTTGAAAGAATCTTTACTTAGGAATCCCTCATTTCTAAATGAAGTGAAAGTGGGTGGAGTTCAAGGAGAGTAAGCTTTTGAACGATTTTTTAACTGTAATAATTTATCCATTTAGATATCTTAATACCCAGTAAGAATAGAATAATTAAAGCGTTACAAAACAACCATCCAGTTTTATTAATGATAAAGGATGGGTGTTTTCAGTATATAGGAAGTTAGGAAAAACTTGCCGACAAAAGTCTATATTAAAGACTGTCTAGCGTTTTTGTATGCTAAATCATTTTCTATAACTAAGAACTAATTATATATAGACTAATTCCTCAGACGAACAGTTAACAAATGACGGAATAGAAGAAAAATTGAAAAAAATAACCATATAGTGGTAGAATATGGTGGATTAATCTGTAGCTGATTAATCAATAAATCTAGTATTAAAGGGGGAATTAATTTGGGTAATAGGAATAAAAGAATGAAAATTTATTTTCAAAGGTTAATAGCTGTAAGTGTTTGTTTTTTGTTATTTTTTCTGGGGAGCAATTATTCAAAAGCCGAAACTTTTGCATCTATAACATTAAATCCTAAAGATGTAGAAGCATTCACCAATAAAGTGATTCCAGAGAAAATGAAAAAAGAAAATGCAGCTGGTGTAGCTCTTGTCGTTGTAAAGGATAATCAAATTCTATTTCAAAAGGGATTCGGATTTTCTGATAAAGAAAAGAATACTCCCATCGATCCTAAAAAAACAGTTTTTCGATTAGCATCAATATCAAAAGTTTTTACTGCAAGTGCTGTCATGCAGTTAGTTGAACAAGGAAAAATTGATTTAAATAAAGATATAGTAAATTATATGGGGGGATTAAAGTACCAAAATAACATGGGTGAACCAGTTACAATGGGACATTTACTTACCCATACAACAGGGTTTGATTACGTAGATCCTAGACCCGAGGACATCCATTATCAAGAAAATGATTATACAATGCTTAAAGATTATGTAGAAGATAATATGCCCACTGTAGTGAGAAAGCCCGGAGATACATATACATATGATAATTTTGCCTCTATGCTTCAAGGGTATATTGTTCAAAATCTGACAAACACACCTTTTTACAAATATATGGCCAAAAATATTTTTTACCCTCTAGAAATGCATAATAGTAGTTTTGTTATGACTAATTTTATTAAAGAAAAGTTGGCAACAGGATATGATGCTAAAGGTAATGCCATCCCATTTTATCAAACAAGACCAACAGATATGCCACAAGGGAGTATGTTTTCTACAGGGAGTGATGTAGCCAATTTCATGATTGCTCAATTGAATGATGGTAAATTTAAAAATAACCAAATACTACAAAAAGAAACTGTAGAAGATATGCAAAAAACAAAATTTGCTTTACATCCCAAATATCCTAATATGACATACGGATTTGAGTTCTTTTCACCGCAAAGTCATAATGGACAATATGTGTTTGGTAAAGGTGGAAATATACCAGGTTTTTCATCTTTAATGTGGTTAATTCCAGAGCATAAAATTGGAGTTTTTGTTGTTACAAATAAAGATAGTTCAGCACTACCTGTTGAAGTATTTGATGATTTTATGAATCAATATTTCCCAGATAAAACAAAGCCTGAATATTTAAACCCTAATGAAGAAGAATTAAAGAAATTTGAAGGGGTTTACCGAGATTTGAGATTAAAAAACCTAATGTCACATGTAAACATAAGTGAAGGGAAGTTATATGTAAGTGATAAAGTATATGGTAAACAGGAGCTAAAACAAATAGACCCTTTACTATTTGAAGATGAAAAAGGGAATTATATGGCATTTAAACTTCACAAAGATGGTACCGTAAAAGAAATGATACATTGGAACTCTGGCAGCTCAGCAGTGAAGTTAAGTGAGCCTGAGAGATTTAAAGACGTAGATGAAAATCATCCATATGCTAAGTTTATAAATCCTTTACATCAATACGAGGTATTACAAGCAAATAAGGAGGGGAATTTTACTCCAGAATCTTCTCTTACACGAGCAGAATTTGCATATTGGTTATCTCAAATTGCTTACTTTACGCCACCTTCAAAAAAAGAACCAGTGTTTTCTGATGTGAAAAATCATCCTTATGCACCACATATTCAAAAGTTATATGAAATTGGTATTTTATATGAAAAAGAAGGGAAACAATTCCATCCAGACCGTGCAATTACTAGACAAGAAGCAGCATGGATTACCTGGCAGTATTTAAAAATGTTAGGAGCGCCATCTGCAGATGCAACTTTAAAGGGAGAAACTGATGATTGGGCAATAGAATCCGTGAAAAACATTGTAGGTCATCGCTTAGTAGGGCCTGAGGTTATATATAATGAAGATGGATCAGCAGATTATCTATCAAAACAAAGTATGAAACGACAAGAGGCAGCTGCATTGTTATTTTACGTTTTGTTATCTAGTTAATTTGTATAGAGGTAAATTTCACAAAAAGAAAAAATCTAAAGAGCTTGAAATAATAAAAAGAAAAAGATTAGTCTTCGACCAATGATTTATCGTAACAAACAGGGAGGGATGAGTTATAACCATACTCTAAATCTTAAGTAGAGCTGTTATTAGAAGGATTTCTTAAGTGTTTTGTAATGTAAGGAGCTCCTTTCAGGGGAGCTTTTTTTATGTTATTATTAATAATTTCATGTACCGCAATTATTAATAATAACATAAAAATCTACAATAAGGGGGTTCAATCCAAGTTAGGTAAAACTAGGTCACAGTCATACATTAGTTACCGCTTTTCTTTTTTTGAAGAAGATATTTGTATTTTGGCTAGCGCGACATTGCTATCAAGTTAAGATTATACAAAGTCAATTTAAGGCGGAATTGTTTCCTTTTTCTAAAGGGAGAGTATATTGCTCTATCTATTGTAAATGATTTTGAATCCGATAGATCTTTTATTCTTGGCATAAAATTAAATCTTAATAAATGGGTAAATCAAAAATCTATTTTGTGAAACCGACTCTGTCTGTATGCAACAATAGGACTTTACTTGGAGTGATAGGTATGATAGGCTCGTTATTCGGAAAAAATTCCAATTGAAAAAAGCACATCCATAGAGGAGGATTGGTAACCATGAGTGATAAAGTACTTATTGTGGAAGATGAACGCGAAATTGCCGATTTGGTTGAGCTGTATTTGAAAAACGAGAATTATACGGTTTTCAAATACTATACCGCCAAAGAAGCATTGGAATGTATAGATAAGAATGTGCTTGACCTTGCAATATTGGATATCATGCTTCCCGACGTAAGTGGTCTCACTATCTGTCAAAAAATAAGGGACAAGCACACCTATCCAATTATCATGTTGACGGCGAAAGATACGGAAGTAGATAAAATTACAGGGCTAACAATTGGTGCGGACGATTATATTACAAAACCCTTTCGCCCACTAGAGTTAATTGCGCGAGTCAAGGCGCAGTTACGCCGATATAAAAAATACAATGGAGTAACGGCACAGAACGAGAATGTTATCGTTCACTCTGGTCTTGTCATTAATATAAGCACGCATGAGTGTTCTCTGAACGAGAAGCCGTTATCTCTCACTCCCACCGAGTTTTCAATCCTGCGTATCCTCTGTGAAAACAAGGGGAATGTGGTTAGCTCTGAGCAGCTGTTTCATGAGATATGGGGTGACGAATATTTCAGCAAGAGCAATAACACTATCACCGTGCATATCCGACATCTGCGAGAAAAGATGAACGACACGGTTGATAATCCGAAGTATATAAAAACGGTATGGGGGATCGGATATAAAATTGAAAAATAAAAATAAGAATAAAAAAATCGATTATTCAAAATTAAAACGAAAACTCTACCAATATATCCTTACGATTGTCATGGCAGCAGTTGTATTTGTGCTATTTGTACGTCTATTTATCCAAGGGACACTTGGAGAGTGGATCGTACGTTTTTTGGAAAACAGTTATCATTTAGAGCGTTGGGATGCAATGATAATATATCAGTATACTATACGGAACAATATAGAAATTTTTATTTATGTGGCGGTTGCCATTAGTATTCTTATTCTATGCCGAGTTATGCTTTTAAAATTTGTAAAATACTTTGAAGAGATAAATACCGGTATTGATATACTTATTCAGAACGAAGATAAACAAATTGAGCTTTCTGCGGAAATGGAGTTCATGGAACAGAAGCTCAACACATTAAAGCGAACCCTTGAAAAGCGAGAGCATGATGCAAAGGTGGCCGAACAAAGGAAAAATGAAGTTGTTATGTACTTGGCACACGATATTAAAACGCCTCTTACATCAGTTATCGGTTATCTGATACTGCTTGACGAGGCACCAGACATGCCAAGAGAGCAAAAGGCAAAGTACGTGCATATTACGTTAGACAAAGCGTATCGCCTGGAACAGCTAATCGACGAGTTTTTTGAGATTACGCGATATAACCTTCAAACGATTACGCTCACGAAAAAGCACATAGACCTATACTATATGCTGGTGCAAATGACTGATGAATTTTATCCCCAGCTTGCTGCGAAGGGGAAACAGGTGGTACTCCATGCTTCTGAAGATTTGACCGTATTTGGTGACCCTGATAAGCTAGCGAGGGTCTTTAACAATATTTTGAAAAACGCCGCTGTATACAGCGAGAACGACAGCGTAATTGACATTACGGCGGACCTCTCCGATGATGTGGTATCCATCGTTTTTGAGAACGCCGGAAACATCCCGAAAGATAAACTCGCTACCATATTTGAAAAGTTTTACAGATTGGATGATGCCCGTTCTTCTGATACGGGCGGCGCGGGACTTGGATTGGCGATTGCAAAAGAAATCATTGTTCAGCATGGCGGACAGATTTACGCGGAAAGTAATGATAACTCTACGACTTTCACGGTAGAACTTCCAGTCTTCCAAGACTCGGTTAATAAAGGGGGTTCTTAGAAAATAATCACTGTTTCTTAAGAAATTCTTAAGGTTATCTCTACTTTTTCTTAGGAAATTAACAATTTAATATTAAAAAATGGCTCGTTCTTATGCGGTAGACTTAAACCATAAGAACGAGCTTTTTTTATTTCGTCAAAGAAAGATATGATAACTTATGCGTGGATTAAAATAGCTTACATGTTTAGAAAAAGAGTGACACAAATATTTCTTTTCCTTTTAGCGAATTGTGTCAAATGAGCAATCTGCTGTTTTGGATGTTCCTGCACACACCACTGGATAGAGTATCTCCATATAGATATAGCATCGCTTTGCAGAAAGTAATCGTTAAGAGTTACATATCCGAAATCTTCAGCGTTGAATCAGCGTGACATTATCATCAAGTCATTTGCTTAAGGAGGAAGCTGAAAATGAAGAAGTGGTGTTTTTTCAGAATAAAGTAGAGGTTCAAAAATATGATCAAAATCACAAAGATAACATAGATAATACAGGGACTACCTTAATTATTCAAAAGAAAGAGATTGTAAAAGAACACATCTATCAAGGGAATCTGCTCTTAATTAACAGTAAATATCCTATGCGCCAAGAGGGTGTGAAATCAGATATCGTAAATTTATCTAAACATAATGAATTGATAAACGGATACGGGCTGCTTAATACAAATATTTATTTATCAAAAGAAATAGCAAAAAATTTTCAGAGATGATTAATAATGTTGTAAAGCAAGGCATTAATCAATTTTTAATTAATAGTGGTTATTGTGACTTTGATGAGCAAAGTAGACTTTACCATGAGATGGGGGCTGATTATCCTTACCAGCAGGTTATAGTGAACATAATTCAGGTTTATCACTTGATGTAGGATCAGGCTTAACGCAAATGGACCGAGCACCTGAAGGGAAGTGGATAGAAAAAAATGCTTGGAAATACGGCTTTATCTTACGCTATCCCTCGGATAAAACGGATGTTACAGGTATTCAATATGAACCTTGGCATATTCGCTATGTCGGTTTGCCTCACAGTACGATTATGCAAAAAATGAATTTAGCCTTAGAAGAATACCTGAATTATTTAAAAGAAGAAGAGAGCATTTCAGCAAGTATTGAGGGGGAAAATATACGATGTCATATTATCCCTTTTTTCAAAACAAGACAATTGACGTTGAAATACCATTAAACTAATTTTGTGAAATATCTGTAAATAATATAGATGGGGTAATTATGACCACCAGTTCTTGAATTATATTCTAAAATGACAAAGTTATAGATTACAATGTAAAGTTAGGAGATTTTAAATGCATTCAGGAGTTTTGATTAATTATTTATATACTTATTTTTTTACTATTATTTTTTGTATAATGTTTCAAATTGGATTTTATTTTAAAACGAAAAAAAATATATCTATTCAGCATTTTCTATGGGTTTATGTTTTTCTATTCTACCTTTCACTAGTGTATAAGGTGACGCAGATAGGGACTATATGGGACATAGGTAGATACGAGACATTAATTCGTGCAAATCAAATTAACTTGATTCCATTTGCTTCTGAAGGTATGACTACTTATGTCTTAAACATTTTACTGTTTATGCCATTAGGTTTTTTATTGCCGACTATTTGGCCACAGTTTAGAAGAATGAAAAGTACTGCCTATGCTGGATTCGGTTTTTCATTGGCTATTGAGTTAGGTCAATTGCTAGATAATAGAATTACAGATATTGATGATTTATCTATGAACACCCTGGGAGCAATTATTGGGTATTTATTATATAGAGTATTATTCAAAATGTTATATAAAAGAGATAAAAAAAAGATTGATAATAATATTTCTCTAGTAATAAAATACGAGGCTATTTTTTATTTAGTTTGCTCATTTGTAGGTATGATGTTAATTTATTATCCAGTTGTATTTAGACGGCCTTTAATCCTTCAATAAGGTGATTAAGATGCTGTCAGATAATTATATACATATAGTAAATTGATTCTTAAATAATAGGATATCACAAATACCCATTTATATTAAATTCTCATAGAAATCTTTCAAAACTATTCTTATTGAAGGTTGAGTGGTTATTGAATTGATTTCTATTGCTCCCGTTTTATATCATAGTACCAGCCTTTAATTAACAATTATATCCATTGCGAAAAAATAAGATAGGCTTTAATATTTACCAGTATTTAAATGCCGAAAATTGTTTAAGGCATTTCAACCAAAATTTAAGAGGAGCATACAATGAACAAACTAAAAAGGTTATTGAAACGTAAAACGACTTGGATAATTCTTATCCTATTCGCATTTGTTTATGTAAATAACAGTTCTTTTTTTGCTAAGAGGGACGATGGAACTCCTCTTCTTCTTGCTCACCGAGGACTTTCGCAAACATTTAGCATGGAAGAGATTGAGAGCGATACATGTACAGCAGAACGTATAAATAAACCTGAACATTCTTATTTAGAAAATACAATTCCATCTATGGAAGCGGCATTTAAAGCTGGAGCTGATCTAGTAGAGTTTGATGTTCAACTAACTAAAGATAATAATTTTGTTATTTTTCACGACTGGACTCTTGATTGCCGTACTAATGGTAAAGGTGTTACAAGAGATTTTACAACAAAAGAACTACAAGCACTTGATATTGGTTACGGTTATACAGCTGATGGGGGTAAAACATTCCCGTTTCGTGGCAAAGGGACTAATCTTATGCCAACACTTGATGAAGTACTTACCCATTTTCCAGACCGTTCTTTTCTTATTCATATTAAAAGTGATGATGAAAATGAAGGAATCCAATTGGCTACTTACCTCAAGAAATTACCAGCGAAGCGCCTTGATCAACTAACTGTATATGGTGGCGATAAACCAATTGCTGCGATAAAAGAGCGCATCCCTAGTTTACGAACAATGTCAAAAGCAACCATGAAAAAGGATCTTCTTACTTATATTGCATTAGGGTGGACTGGCTACATGCCTTCAAGCTTGAAGCATGGAGAGTTACATATACCAGACAAAGTAGCTCCTTGGCTTTGGGGATGGCCAAATCGTTTTCTTAATCGAATGGATAAAGCAGATACTAGAGTTATCGTTGTAGGAGGAAATGGATTTGGATTTTCAAGTGGATTTGACTCATCTGAAGATATAAAACGCCTTCCTGATGATTATACAGGTGGAATTTGGACAAATCGCATTGATAAAATAGCACCTGTATTTAAAAAATAAGGGATAATATAACAGTCGAAGTTCTTTCATCTGTTTAACCATTTGTATTTTAAAAGAAGACTTATTAATAATTTTAAAGGTTTATATACCGATAAACACCCCTGATTTCCTATGAACAATGGAAATCAGGGGTGTTTTTTGGATGAATGGAACTTATTTTATTTATATTCAAACAGAAGTACGAAAACGATTAAATAATTACTCGCAGGATGTAAAAAATGAGCTGAATTCTCATAAATAACTAACTGTAGAAAAGAAAATTTTTCGTTTGGGGGTACTTTAAAAATCTTGGGTTGATGGATGTTTGGCGGTACCCCATCGCTATCAAGCTAAGACTTTCGTCTACCTCCTAAATGAAAAGATACGATCTATTCTTTCTATCGAAACATAAGAATAGATTGTATTTTTATGTCTAAATTTATATTTCATATACAAATCCAATTCAGTCCTATAGGTTCCCTACAAAGAAGAATGGAATTACATCTATTTATAGTGATTTTTAAGCATTGCAAAATAGAGCATATAAATATAACGTTCTATTAAGTTTAAAAGAAATTTATATTATATTTATAATAAATGGATATGGGATATAACAATATGGGATGAACTTTCATATTAAATTTATCAAAAAAGAAAGAGGAAAATGAGAGATGAAAATCAGTTCAAACATAAATAACAGGTTTTATCCTTTAAATACTACAGTTTTAAATAATAAATCTTTAAGTACTACAACTTCACGTATAGTGAACAATAATCAAAAATATATTCCTGAAAGTAAGACTAGGGATAATCAACTTTCCGAAAAAAGTATAGAACAACATATCAATAACAAATATAATGCAATTAACTCACAGGGGCTCAGTATATTTGAATTTCTTAAAATGTTATTGGATATGGGTATACCTATGTCAATAATTACAGAAATATTGGTGGGAATGTTAGAGGGGCATAGTAAGAAGAATGAAGAAGCGGAGAAAGAGACAGAAAAAGGAACAGAGAACGAATTAGTAAAAGGGTTAGAAAAAAGAATAGAGAACGAATTAGAAAAAGGATTAAGTAACATTCAGAAAGAATAACAATTTTTAGATTTTTATTGTATCAAGTATTCAAAATCCTTTTTAAATATCTACTTATCTTTTGGTTGTTTCTCTTACTCTTCTTTAAAGTGTAAAAGTACGCTATTCTTTCTGTAGAATTATGGGAAAGGATGGCGTTTTTTATGTCTGTTTCTGTGTCTGATAAATTACAACTATTTGTTCAAGGGATTCAGAGTGCCCTATCTCCAAATGTCTTACGGGTTCTTGCTGGAGATGCTGATTTTGTACAACGAACCAGTAAGAACCAAGCAAAAGATTTAGTCGCTTTATGTATATGGATGAGTCAAAATATCGCTACAACCTCTTTAGCTCAGTTATCTAGCTGTTTAGAAGCATCCACAGAAGTACTCATTAGTCCGGAAGGGCTGAATCAACGGTTTAATAAATCAGCCGTTCAGTTTTTACAACATATATTGACTAATCCATGCCCATCAACCGAAGAAATTCATTCTTCCTCAAAAAGAAAAAAATGACCTGAATTCTCATAAATAATGGTTGTAGTTATATAAAATTTTTGTTTTAGGGATACCTCAAAGTGTTAGCTTAATAAGAATAATCCTTAGCCTCCTTTAGATATAAAAGGGGCTTTTTTACATATGAAATCACATGGGTCTTTAAAGATAGCCTGGGGCGTAGAGAGAAACTGTGATTAAAGTAAGATAGGACAAAGACTAGCATTGAGAAATATAAAAAATGGAAGTAACAAAGGGGATTTACGCATAAAGTAATATTGATGGTTAAATTAACAAAATTTTCATTTTAATCAAATAAATACATGGTGTTTTTAAATTATAATAATGTTACTAGGATGAAAATACAGCTACTAATTAATTAATTAAAAATCAATTTTAGATAGGAAGAGGATAATGAAGACCAGAGATAGTTATAAAATTATTGTAATTGGTGCTGGGACTGCAGGACTATCTTCTACTGCACATTTATTACGAAATGTACCCCTATTGAAAGAAAGTATAGCAATTATTGATCCATCAAAAAAACATTACTTTCAGCCACTATGGAGTTTAGTGGGGGGAGGAATTGTTTCAAAGGAAAGTACGATGCGTAATCAGGAATCGCTTATTCCAAAAGGGGCAACGTGGATCCCTAAAAGTGTTGTTAAGTTATTTCCATCTGAAAATAAGATACTTTTAGATGACGGACTGCTACTTGAGTATGAAATTCTTATTGTAGCAGCCGGTATACAAATAAATTGGGACGGTATTAAAGGTTTAAAGGAATCTATCGGGACTAATGGCGTTTGTAGTAATTACTCCTATAAATATGTTGATTCTACATGGAGAGAAATTGAAAAATTTAAAGGAGGAAATGCGGTTTTTACCCACCCCAATACTCCTATTAAATGCGGTGGTGCTCCACAAAAAATTATGTACTTAGCAGAGGAGTATTTTTGTAATAGTGGTGTAAGAAACAGAAGTGAAGTAATGTTTTATTCTGCAAACAATAACATATTTCAGGTTCCACGATATGCAAATACTTTAGAACAAGTACTAGAAAGAAAGCAAATTATAACGAATTATAATAAAAATTTAGTGGAAATTATCGCCGAAAAGAGAGAGGCAATTTTTGAAGATACGCAAACACTAAAAAGAGAAACCGTACCGTATAGTATGATACATGTTGTTCCACCAATGGGGCCACCTAATTTTATTAAAGAGAGTGAGATAAGTGATCATCAGGGGTGGGTAGATATAAGCCCGTATACTTTGCAGCATGTGCAATATAAAAATATTTTTGGAATTGGAGATTGTACCAATTTACCTACCTCTAAAACTGGAGCAGCAATTCGAAAACAAATACCCGTCTTAAAACAAAATATTATGGACGTACTTAGCGGAAGAGATTTACAGGCTAAATATGATGGATATACATCATGTCCGATTGTTACAGGTTATAAAAGCCTTATACTCGCTGAATTTAACTATGAACATGAGCCTCAAGAAACGTTTCCGTTTAATCAAGCGAAAGAACGATATAGTATGTTTTTACTTAAAAGATATATGTTGCCCTATATGTATTGGAATTTTATGTTGAAAGGGATCCTATAAGAGAAAAGAGAAAGTGGTTATAAAAATTGAAAAGTAATTTGAAATAACTAATTGGAGGGAATAGCTATGCTTTTAAAATATTTTTATGATGAAAAATTAGCACATGCTTCCTATTTAGTCGGTTGTCAGAAAGAAGGCGTAGCAATTGTAATTGATCCGGGTCGCTATATAGAACAATATATAGCGTTTGCTAAGAAAGAGGGGATGGAAGTAATTGCTGCGGCTGAAACTCACATTCATGCAGATTTTCTTTCTGGGTCTAGAGAAATTTCTACTCTTTATCATGCCAATTTATATGTATCTGATGAAGGTGATTGTGATTGGAAATATCAATATCTTAACGAAGGTCGATATAATTTGGTTAGAGAGGGGACAGAGTTTAAAGTAGGTCATATAAAATTTAATGTAATTCACACACCAGGGCATACACCTGAAAGTATTTCTTTTTTAGTAACTGATACAAGTCAAAATAACTATACGAATGATAAGCCAATAGGAATATTCACAGGTGATTTTATATTTGTTGGAGATATAGGAAGACCCGATTTATTAGAGACTGCTGTAGGTATGAAAGATACCGCAAAAATAGGAGCGAAACAATTATTTGATTCTATACAAAAAATAAAAACACTCCCTGATTATTTACAAATATGGCCATCACATGGTGCAGGAAGCGCATGTGGAAAAGCATTAGGAGCAATTCCGACTTCTACCTTAGGTTATGAAAAGATGTTCAATTGGGCATTTCAGTGTAATGAAGAAAGTGATTTTGTATCGACTTTATTGACGGGACAGCCAGAGCCTCCAGGGTATTTTTCTTTAATGAAGAATTTAAATAAGTATGGTCCTCCAATTCGTAAGAAAAGAAAAGTTTTTGCTATTAAAACAGTAGAAGAACTTCAAGAAGTTATGAGGAGCGTTCAGCAAATAGTTGATATAAGGGATGTAGAGAGTTTTGCTTCTTGTCACATTGAGAAATCAATTAACATACCGTATAACAATTCCTTCACAACCTGGTGTGGATGGTTACTAGATTATAAAACAGAAACTTTAATCATTCTAGATGAGGAAAAGGTTAGAGTGGAGGAGGTTATTAGAGACTTTGAATCTATTGGGCTAGATAATATTATTGCTATTGCACCCTTACAAGTTATACAAAGACTTGATAGATTTGAAAGTTACAAAGAAAAAACATCGATTAAATTATATCCGCATATAAAGGATGGTAGCGTTAAGGTTATCGATGTACGTAGTATAAAAGAGTGGGGGGAAGGACATCTTCATGATGCAATACATATCCCTTTAGGAAATCTATTTAAGCAGCTAGATTGCATACCAAAAGATTGCCCAATCGTTTTACAATGTCGAACCGGATTGCGTTCCGCTATAGCAGCTAGTATTTTACAAAGAGCTGGTATAAAGGAAGTAGTGAATTTAAAGGGAGGATTTCTTGCATGGAAAAAAGAAGGGCTTCCTTATACAACAAGCAATCTCGATGCGCAGGAAAATATTATATTAGGTAAGAATAAATAAAAAAAGTTATAGATGAGGTGTTAGACACATGCCCATCAAGCTAAGGGTGGGTCTTTCATGAACTTCCGTTCTTGTTGCCTACATGCTTGATAATTTGTTTATTTGTTCTTAAAAATACGCATACCAAATAAACCTTGATAAGGTGTATTTTTAAATATTATGCAGTTTTCTGCTTTAGATTGGATACAGTACACTGATAAACGACACCTAAAATATCAAAGACTGTCTTTTTCTCATATCGATGCGATTTCCGTCCGTTTTTCTGTAAGAGGTCAAACAGACGAAGGAAAATTTTTGATACTTCTTGGGTGTCTTTTTGTATAGATTCATACACTAGTTGCAGATAATCTTGAATCATATAAATTGCTTTATATTCACTTAATTCTTTTTGTTTTTTCTGTAGTAACAGCTGTCGCATTTTGAACATAGTGGAAGAACAAAGAAAAATAGCAATTAACTGTCCATAAAGATGACATTCTAGACGCTCTCGCTTAATATTGTGACAATGATTGATACCAAAAAGAGATTTCCATGTTTTAAATACAATCTCTATTTGCCAACGTAGAGAGTAAATCTCGTGAACATGTTCCATCGGAACAATTTCCCATGGGATGTTGGTAATATAAACATTGATTTCTGTTAAACGTTTACTTTTTTCAGAGTATGTAACCCCTTTTTTCTTTTCAACATAAGTTTGCTGTTTCCTACGCTTATGAACTTGAGCTGATGTGAGTCTGTATATTACAACTCGTGAGGGTAATTTTTGTTGTCCAACATAGGCATTTCGGATTTCATAAGTATCTCCGGTTTTATCTGATGCATGATATGTTCAAGGTCAAGTAAAGCATATAAAGATTGCTTTTTTACTGACCCATCCCGAAAGAATTCTGGAGATTCATTTTTAACATATACTCTATTATTTAATTTCAACCGCGAAACATAGAATACCCCTCGCTGATCCATCTGGTCTAAATCTTTTAGAGAAAAGTATCCTAAATCTCGAATACATAAATCTCCTGGTCGTAAGGTATCCAAACATTCTGTACCAAAGGTTTTATCATTATTTTTACCTGGTTCCATTTGAAAATTGAGGAATTTCCCACTATGTAAATCATACTCTAGTTGAATCTTAATACCAGCTGTCTGTGCACATCCTCCTGAACCAGGATAAATAGAAGCTAAATGGTTGGGTACTTGAAAAATAGTAGCATCTAAAATACGTATACGTTGAAAATAAGAAATGTATTGGTTTGAGATTTGAGAAGAATCATTTAGTTTACTTTGGATTAAAAGGGAAAATACACGCTGTAGAAATAAAACAGCACAACGGTTAAAATGTTGATTAAGTCCTTCTGGACTCATAAGTGTAGCTGTATTTGCATAAAGCTGACTACATAATCGAGTCAGAGAATCGCTTGCTACTTGTTGACTAATCCAGATACATAATGCAGTCAAATCTCGTGCACCATACTTACTTTTACGTTTTACAAAACCTGTCTCTTGTGCAAGCTGTTGAAGAATATGTGGAGATAGATATCGCTGTAGTTCTTCAGCGAACAAATGAAACTCATCTTGAATCGATAGATTCATACAAAAACGCCACCCTTTCTGTATATTTCTACAAAAAGAATAACGCTTTCTATGAATTATGGGTATAAATTCATCTTAGGTTGATAGTAATGTGGCAATACCCCACATCCATCAACTTAAGGGATATTTTCAAACAAAATGTGGTTTTTTCATGTAATTTTTTATTATCTTTTGTAGTTTTTATAAAAGTAGGCATATCAAATAAACCCTGACG
>NZ_JBQAHZ010000032.1:0-50085 GCF_051917185.1 Bacillus cereus group sp. MYBK108-1 | reverse complement strand
GCAACACAACGTTTTAATTCATTCCAATCAAGAAAGGAGCCACAATCTGTGGGCTTAGCAAAAGGAATACTTCCTTCGATACCTACAATGGAGGAAGCGACACAACGTTTTAATTCATTCCAACAGCAAGAAAAAGAGAAGGATAATAACAGGGGAGATTTCATTAATAAAATCCTTAATAATTGTCACTATAGACACTCTACTTTTAATTTGAAGTGATTAACAAATACATAAATATTAGCAAAACAAGCCTATAAATCATAAGGTACAAACTAAAGGGAAACACCTTTTGTCATAGTAAGGTGCTTCCCTTAGATTTAATTTATGATTTAGCATAATAACAGGGCTTACATTGCTTTCTCCAACGATTTTCTGCATTTAGCCACCTTTTTCTATGACAAGAAGGGCACTCGATACGTACTTTATCTAATTCCCACTTTAAAGTATTTCCATTAAAATTATATTTTTCACTTTCATTTGAAGGATCGGGGATTTGATTTTTCCCAACTTCCACTATACAATTTTGACAGTAAAGTTTATTATGTAGTTTTTTTAATGTAACAAAAGAAATACCTTTGAGATCACCTTCTATTGCATTACAAGCACTACAAATAAGGCCATTTAATTTATTTTTATATAGCTCTAAACTACTTTTACAAGCTTCTTCATCATAATCATCATAGTATCGAACTCTTGGTATGACTGTTGAACAATGGTAACAACTTAAATCTTTTGTTCCTCCTGGATGAGTAAATTCATAATCTCCCAGTCCTTTTCTACCCATCTTATATTCAGAGCTCCCCACCACTCTAAGTATATTTTCAAAACCGCAATGAGTACATACTATAGGAAATCGTTTTGTTCTACAGTCTAAACAATCACAAGGTCTACCCCAGTCACAATTTGGCATAAAATATCAACTTCTTTCCTAATCAAATTTCTAGTATTTACATTATTAAAATATACACTCATTTGGTAAAATGTTCTATTATTAATACATAGGTGGAATTACAATGAAAAATAATAAAAAACAAACATCATATTATATAAGAGAATATACATTGCGGGATAAAAGTACAAAATCCATTAAAGTAGAACCCTGGCGCTCGTTTAAAGAAGAAATGAAAGTGCTTGGTATTACAGATAATGACATTTTTCAAATTCAATTGATTGAAAAGCGTATGTGAAATAACCATAGAAATAGAGTCCTTTATTATTAGGACTCTATTTCTATGGTTTCATTACAAACTTTTGCAATATATTTAACAAAATCAGTTGCTCTATATTCAGTTCTTTTCGCTTTATTCTTTATAGTTTTATTCCTCACTACTTGCCACCTGTGCTATTCCAGAATGTATTTCATCTAGACTTATAGCTTCGTTGTCTTCAAGGTTGCTGTTTAGTATTGGGGATTCATTTTGATAATCACCTAGCATCATCTCAAAATGAGCACCATGACCTTCCTGAATAAATATCTTTTTGAAAACATCAAAATACCTATGTACTATATCTTCATTATTTTCTACATACAAGTCTTCACTAATATAATGTGATCCATCATTTATCCAAGAGATTAAAGAACGACATATCAGCTTTTCTTCAAGTTCAAATTTATTTTCTAATTCATCAATGTTAATATTACCGAAAAACTTAAAATAGTTTTCTAGTATTCTGCGCATAACATTTTGAATGGAGATTAAACTTCGATTTTCTTTGTTTTTTAACTCTTGCCAAAGTAATTCATACGATGTTTTAATTGGGTTTTTTTCGTATTTCTGAATGTAAGATATATTATTATTTTTTCTTACAATCCAAAAGCCCCCTTCCCCGAAGCTCTTTTTACCTTGATTGAACGTAATCTCTTTATGAAAATATATATTGTGAGTCAAAATAAATATTTGTTTAATATCAGATGCACCTTCTTTAATATCAAGCATTATCTGTCTAACCAAGCTACTTACCATAAATAAAACATTGCTATCCAAGCTGGAAATAGGGTCATCAATAACAACCACTTTGTCCATCACAATATCATCTTTACGATTACTTCCATTTAAAAGTTGGTAAAAATATAAGAAAGTGATAAAAGTCCTTTCTCCTTCACTCAAAGTATCTTTAACGTCTTCCCCGTTTTCACGAACGATTGTGTAAAAACCTTTTTCAGTGGAGGCCGCTAGTTTGAAGTTTGAAAATCCAAAAGAGATAAGAATTTTATTTATCTCACTTACAGAATACTCCACACTTGTGACCTGTTCTTGATGCTGTAACAACTCTTGCTCAAGATTCCGTTTATACCGTTCTTTTTTTTCTTTAGCCTGTTTCAATCCTAACAAAGCTCTTTCTACACGATCTGTTTTCTGATTAAATTGTGCGGTGTTCGTTTTATTTTGTTCAATAATATAACGCCACATATCATTTGCTAAATTTTGCTTCTCGGATTTTATGTTTTCAATCGCATTATTATATTCATCAATTTTTTTATTTGCATTTGAGATTTCCTGATTTAATTCTGCTACAAAATCTGATAGCTTATTAATCTCTATACTCCTACTTGGTTCTTTCCTTTTTTGTTCAATCAAAAGTGTATTTTCTTCATATTTTGCTTTTATTAGGTTCAATGTTTGGTTTATTTTCTCTTTATTTAGGAATATTTCTTCACCATTAATAGCTAACTCATCAATTCGACTTATTATCTCTTGCATACTACGTATATACTTATCTGAAATATCCTCCAAATTTTTCATTTGTTGCATATAAGTTTGGTCAAAATAACTATTCAACTTTTCCTCAAATTCATTTGGAAGATCTCGTTGACAAAACGGACATACTCCATCTGTTTTATTAATTAGGGGGTATCCTTGTTGAACCCAATCACTAATATTTAGCCTAGTAATTAAACCTGCAATATCAACATCTTCTTTACCCAAAATTTTCAGTTCAAAAATTTCATTACCTTCTAGTTCATTTTCAAAGTTTAAATTACTATAATGTATTACCTTCTCTACTGGACGATCAAATAGAGATTCCTTATTTGATCTTATGTCATCAATTGACTTTAGTTCTCTATGTGTATTTGTAGATTCCTCTAAGCATTTAATCATAAACTTTTTTCGAGATCCACGATAACCTTCAATTAAATCTTTAAATTCACCTTCTATGTCATTTTTTATCTTCCAACACTGCTCTATAAATTCATTCTCTAATGCAGTTTTTTCTTCATTTTTTATATTATAATTTTCATCTGATTTTTTAATTTCAATCTCGTGTGCCTTTATTCTATCCTTTAAATCTTTAATTTTAGACTGTAGTTCCACTGATTCCTTGCCAAGTGTAAATATTCCCTTGATTGGATTATCTAAACCAAAATTTTCGTTTACAAAGTTACGGTTATAAACATATGTAGTTATCTTTTTATCTTCCCATTCCAATGTACAATCGGGAAAATTTTTTTCTATTCGAATAAACTCTGAGATTGTTGTTTTACCCGCACCATTATTACCATAAATGAAATTTATCTTTTTCAAATCATCCAAATAAGTACCCGATTGATTATAAGTAGCGGCGTTTTTTAAGGTGATTTTTTTAATCAATGTATTCTCTCCCTTGTCTATTCACAATTAATATCAGATCACTATTTTCTAATTTTTACCTTCATTAATTATACCACTCCCCTTCCAAATTAAAATGTATACCCCCTTCTTTATTGCCTAAGTTTTGTAATAAGGGGTCACTGTATCAAAAAAACAAAAAGAACTTGTAGGAATCACTACAAGTTCTTTTTTCTATGACACTATATCTTCACCCATTGACTGATAAAACCCAATATAGTTGTCGTTCCCAAAAGTAATGATATGATTTTCTCGAAATCGCATCTAATTTCCATTATCTGTATTTTTAACAGATGAGCTTATGTCCATTTTATTCTCAAAGTTCCCCCCTTTACTTATTTAACATCAATAATATCAATGAATTTAAGAATATTTTTGTTATAAAAAGCATCCGTACATATTACAGTACTATTTAACGGATCAATATCAGTTACAGTCATATAACTAGTAAGTAGATGGCCGTCTTCAAAATATGTAATTAATATTTCTTCTTCAGAAAGCAATGAACATAATAATAGGTTCTCTATAAGTTCTTTTTCATCCTGGGTTAATATCGGTCGTTCTACTTTCATCTTTTCTTTAACAATTTCATGGATACCAGCAAACTGCTCCGGAATCGCGGCAAATCCTTGCCATTTGACCATTCCTCTTCCTTTTGGCATATTAGTGTTATTCACAATTTATGTCCTCCTAACAATGTATTTCTGTATCTTGTTGTAGCACTATTTGTATACGAAATTCCTCTTAGTATGCTGTTTTTACCAAACTTAGTGCGTATTTCATCCATTACCTTCGTTAATTTCATTTCTTTTTCTCGTTGTATTACATTGTCAAAAAGAGAGATTTGTTCTTCACCTTCATTAATTAAGTTAGTTAAAGAAACATTGATGGATCTAATTGGCTCCCCAGTATATAACTCATGTAAAAAATATGTACAACTATGATAAATATCCATTGTTAAATTGGTTGGTCGGTTCATAGTGTGAGTTTTTTTGAAACCACCAGCGTAATTTTTACTGTATCCAATAGAAAAATGGAGTGTTTGAGCCAGTTTATTTTGCCTTCTCAATCGATAGCAAACTTCCTCTATATGTTCCAGAAGGATAATCGAAAACTCTTCTATAGTGTAATCACGCATGAGTATTTGGCTTTTACCAATAGAAGTTGTAGCAGGAACGTATTTTTCTGAAATACGGCTGAAATCAATACCGTTGCTATGTAAGTGTAATTCTTCACCAATAACCCCGAAGCTTTGTTTTAAGTATTTGAGTGGGTATTGCGCCAGGTCTCCGATTGAATGTATTCCTTTTCGGTTTAACTTTGCTTCTGTTTTACCTGATATCCCCCAAAACTTACTGAGTGGTCGTATTGGCCATAATTTTATAGGCACATCTTCGTACTTCCAATATGCAATACAATCTTTCGTTTTCTTCGCTTCCACATCTAAAGCTACTTTGCTCATCAAAGGATTAGGACCAATACCAATCGTACATTCAATACGTGTATGCTCATAAATCTCACGCTTGAACTTCAATGCAAATTCGTATGGATCATTAGCAAACAAATGAATACTATCCGTAATATCCATGAAAAATTCATCGATACTGTATTGGTGGAAATCCTCAATAGGAACGTATTGTAGAGCCAATTTAGTGATGTAATTTGAGCATTTGATGTAAGTTCCCATAATCGGATTTACGACAAGAATGTCTTTACGACGCGGGATTTCATACAATCTTGCCATTTTCTTTACTCCTAACGCTTTTAATGGTGGAGTTGCAGCCAAAACAATTGAGCCATTCCTTTTAACATCACCGACTACAGCTAACTTGGTTTGAAGTGGGTCTAATCCCATCTTGATGCAACTGACCGAAGCGTAAAAGCTACGAAGGTCTACACATAAAACAATTCGATTCGGCAATATTGAATAGTCATACACTGTCATCCCTCCAAAAAGAACATTAGTTCTTATTTTAAACGAACTTACGTTCTTTTATAAGACTTTTTCAATAAAATTTTTAATCATTTCAAATAAAAAAGCCTTGCTAATTGCAAGACTCCTCCCCTTAATTCATCCAATTGTATATCGTTTGTTCTCTGAAACACATAAACTTGTTGTATTAATTTTTATTCTACATTTTCCTAATCGCCGCTTTACTTCTGACTGTAATTTCTCATTTGCTTCTTCTAAAGAACTTGCTGGAATAATTGCAGATTGTGAGCCTGTTACCTTTCCACTATACATCACTGAAAAGTTCAATTCATATTGATGTATCAAGATTTCTCCACTCCTTTTCCCCTTGAATTTCCTCACAGATCATTCTTATTTGTCGCTTGCTCCTGTAATTTTTGAAGATGGGTACGCATTTGCGGTATATACCAGCTTTTTCTTAATCGGACGATCGCAATTCCTACAATTAAAATCAAAAAGGCTTGTAGGAAAATATCTTGTGTTTCCCATAACGTGCACAAATACAGAAGGCTTCCCGAACAAAAATAATACATGGCCAATAATAGGTTTATATTTGCGATTATCATTTGTTTCTTTACAATAGCGGCTATTCCTGCCAAAACAAGTGTACAAACTCCTATACTTAGCAAAATATATGCAATAACCTTAAAAAAAAGCATCCCCACACCCCTTTTCCTCTAAAAACTCATTTAAACCACTTAAAAGGCCCAATAAAGAGTACAATCTTATTCAATACCAAATGTATTAACAGTTTCTTCAAAATCAATTACAAGCAAATTTGAAGCGTCATTTTTTCTGGAATGGAAACTTTTTATGCTGAAAATCATATATGCATTGTTTTCCAACGCATCCAATTGAAAATCCTGTAAAAAAGGTTGCACCAGCGATTTTCACTCCCCATTGCCACATATTTTCCTGTAAAAAATGATATGAAATATAGAGGCATATCCCTGTACAAATAATGATCCAGATTCCATATTCGTCATATTTTCTTTGTTCTAACTTTTGTTCGTGAAACGGATACACCTGGATAAACAAAAAGGCTATCAGCAAAACTGACAGCCCAATTCCCAATACGATCATTTTTTATCGCCTCATTTCCACTCGATTAAACCCCTTCATAACGCTTCTGTAACAATTGCTGTACACGTGCCGCATACATTCTAAAATAGGGAATGTTTTGTATAGCAACCTTTCCAAAATCCATTTGCATTAATGTTTCTTCTAACAATTTAAACTCAAATTCTAAAAATGTATCATGCTGTTTCTGAATCGAATGCGGGATATTATGCAAGGCATCCGCAATTTCTCGTACATATGTCACACTGTATTCATCTTGATTTGAATAGGAAAAGACATTTCGAATCAATACAAACGTTTCTTGCAATACTTCATACCCGATATGATGCAATACATTTTGATTCACCAACTCCCTTCATTCCTTTCCTTATGGTCCTTCAATTCCTGTATTGATTTGGAACTCATAATTTTCTACAAACCATTTCTCACCTTCTAATAGTAAATTTAATTTCATAGTGTGTTTTTCTTGTTGTTCTGTTCCATCAACTGTTACAAGATAATTATATTTAACCGTTACGTCTGCTTTATTATCAGCGGTTTTAATGTAATACATATCCGTTATCTTTGCTTTCGTTTGAATGTGCATAGACCCATCATCTTCTATATGGTTATGTGCATCCTCTGGCGCATTTAATAATTTGTTTCGTGCTTCTCCTGTTATCATTTCTTTGATCTTTTCAAATCCTGGCTTTTCTTTTTGCTTGTTATCATTCTGTATTAACAGCTCTACAAACTGTTTTGCTACTTCTTGCCCTTTCTCTTGGGTATTTCCTGTTAAAACTGTTACGCGCTTTTCCAATGCTCGATTCTCTGTTTTTAGCTCTTTTACTTGTTCCGTCCATTTCTTTTCCGTTTGCTCGACTTTATGCTGTAAGGTGCGATTTTGATTCCATAACCATACACTGATACCCACTAGTACAACTATGATTAAACCAACGATTCCCTGTTTCATCCCTAATCCTCCCTTTCTTTCCGCTTATTTCGGCAAATAAGGTGCTGGGTCGACTTGACCAAACGTCAAAGATGTTTTGATCTCAAAGTGAAGATGTGGCCCTGTTACTTGCCCTGTTCTTCCGCAAACACCTACCTGTTGACCGACTCCAATGTTTTGACCTTCCTGTACAGTAATGGACGACATATGACCGTATAAACTCCAATATCCATTCCCATGATTGATTACAACTACGTTTCCATATCCGCCAAACCCCGAACCGGAAGCGCCAAATTTCGCCCACTCTACAACGCCACCTTTCGACGCGGCAATTGGTGTGACACCGTCTTGGCAAGAATAATCAATACCTTTATGAATAGTGCCCCAGCGTGGCCCAAATGGGCTTGTAATCGTTGTTTGAGCGATAGGACGAATAAACCCTTGTGAGCTTGCTGATCCAGTATCTACAACGCCGCCTGGCTTTCCCGCTTCACAATTAAAAGTAAGGCCGCCCATTTGCGCCACAAACTTTGTTACTAATACAGGCCATAAACCATTTGTACCATGCGGATCATTTGCGGCTCCTGGCGGTGCATATTTCGCTCCAATTGCTTCTATGGTTGTTATCCCCATACCGATATAGTTTTTATATAAGTTTCGGGCCATAGCGTTGATTCCTTCATCTAAAGTGGCAAACTTCATAAACCCTTTCATTTGCGAACTGCTAGGGTCCATGAGGCCCCCAGGGTTGTTATAGTTCTTTACTGCATTAGAAGTACCGTTACCCGTTTCCAATCTTGCAATGGCCGCTAGTAAAACGGGATCGATTTGGTTTTGTGTTCCTGCATTTAAAAAGGCTTGTGCTTTCCCTGTAAAAACGCCGCCTAAATGGGGCTGTAATTCTTCTGGTGCCACTGTTTTTCCACCTGGCCGACAAACCGTCATTCCATTACTTGGGATGGTTGCTGGTGCTTCCTCTTCTTTTTTGCCAATGCCTTGCCCTAAAACAATAAATAAAAGAAATCCAATACAGACGAACAATCCTATCGTGAAAGTAGAACTCCCAAAAAGAAATGTCAGTAACCAGGATTTCTTTTTCTTCTTCTTTTTTTGTTCTTGTGCAATCTCTTCTTGTACCGTTTTATCTACAACTTCTTTTATTTCTGGTCTCATATCATCCCTCCCCCCTTACAACATGTATCAAGATTGATTGGAATACTTTCGAACAATCAGCCCATATGTAAGGGCCAAAAGAATAGGTATCATCGCTAAAACATGAAATAGTAACGTTAAAAGAGTAGATTGCTGGTTTTGTATAAAGTCTAATAATCCAAAATGACCGATTCCTACAAACCAGATAAAAAAGGCTAGTTTGGCCCTGTCATCAATAGGGCAACGTAACTCATTATGGATAATTTGGAGAGTTAAAAGAATGAGCGTATACCAGATAAGTAACCCTAAACCAATCCATCCTAATAAATCTGTCGGCCATTCTCTCTGTATGAAAAGAATGATTATGTTCATCCACCCTAAACACCCAATACAGAGAAAAATACTGATACTCACCATTTTCATACACGTTAATCCCCAGTGTTTCATAGCTATATCGCTCCTTTTTTCGTAAAAAAATAGTAAAGTCCTAAAAGTCTAGGACTCTACTCATCTTTTTTTTGTGGCTCCAAATCATCTAAGTTATCTAAGTTTTGCGGATCATTAGAAGGCATCCAATTTTCACTTCCCGCGGCTACAGCTCCATATTGTATATCTGGTGTATCGATTGTTTCCGCTTCTCCTTGAATCGGTTCATTTTTGCTTACTTCTTTCTCATTTACTCGTGTTAAATCAGTAGGGGAAATGGATTCCGTTGGGATAAATGAGTCAGAAGAATTTGTTTCTTGTACAGTTGACTCGACATCTATATTAGGTTTTTTTGCAACAATCTCCCCAGACTCATTTACTTCTGCAGGAATAGCATCTGGAATATCTGCACTTGTTGTTTCTGGTGTATGAGGTACAATGACACCTTCCTCATTTACATCTGCACGAATTGTATCTGGTATTAAAGGTTCATTTGCCTCTGTTTCAATTGGCGTTGAAATTTCTTGTTGTGGAATATTTGTTGAAGTTTCCTGTTCTGGTTGTATTTCTTCTCTTGAAATATCCATCGGAATTTCTTCTGTTGAAATTTCTTGTTGTGGGATATCGGATGGGATTTCTTCAAATGTTTCATGATCTGGTGACACTTCCTCTAATGGAAGTTCTTGTGTTGGTACTTCTGTTTGAATCTCTTCATATGCCTCCATATCACTTGAAACTTCTTCTAGTGGCATTTCTTGTTCTGGTACCTCTGTTTGGATTTCTTCATATGCTTCCATATCAGTTGAAACCTCTTCTAATGGTACCTCTTGTTCTGGTACTTCTGTTTGTACATCTTCATGTACTTCTATATCAGTCGGAATTTCTTCTAATGGTACTGCTTGTTCTGGTACTTCTGTTTGAATTTCTTCATAAGCCTCCATACCAGCTTGTGTTTCTTCCCCTGTTGGGATTTCCTCATCTTCTAAAGATACAAGCTCTGGTTGAACCTCCATTTCTGACTCTTCTACCTCTGCTCCTTCTTGTTGTTCTTCCATTTCTTGTTCTAATGCTTCCTTATCTAAGCTGATAAGGTCTTGTTGCATTGGTGCCTCTTCTTCACCTGGTGTCGTTTGTTCTTTCCCTTCCTCTTCCTGCTGTGGTAAATTCCCTTCTTTATCACGATCCTGTAAAGAAATAAGATTTCCTTTCTTTTTATTCTCTTCTTTTTCTTGATCCGTTTGATTATTTGGTAAATCATTCGGTATATTCGCTTGCACTAACGGGTTGGCTTTTGTCTTTTCGTCATCTGTCCCAGCATTTTCTAACTGGCCGCCTGCCGCCGCTAATTCAGCCGCGCTGTTAAAATGTGCTCCCATTTTGTCTCCAATATAAGACATTGTGTTTCCAGCGTACTCTTTTCCTTTATCTACAAAGTTTTCAGTCATAAGAGATATATTTGTAACTGTCTCATACACGCCACGTGCTCGACTAAAGGCCGCAACAATATTTCCTCTAAACAGGTAGCAAAGAACAAAAACAAGAATTTGGAAAATCATTGTAGATACATACCCTGCAACGCCCGCTTCTGGCAATACATATAGTAATTCTGCCACCGTAAAGATGATAACAAGCATACCAGACATAAATATTTTTAATGCCAATGGGCGAATCCATTGTGAAGCCCAGCTTTCAATGACTCTGCGGTGTCCTGGCAATAGAGCCACCGCCATAACGATTGGTGAGATAATACTCATGACAAGGAACCATAATTGGAATGCTACAATCAATAAACAAAACGCAATTACTGGAACACCTGCGAATGTATTCACGACATAATACATGACTGTAAATACAAGGCGCTCTCCTACAGAGGAAATAATCATCATTTGGTTTCCTTGATCCTTTACCTCTTTTTGTACTATTTTTATACGATCTTCACCTGGCGCTTTTGCCAATAATTCATCTACTCGTTTAGCTCCCAATTTTTCTTTTGAATCTTCCCCATACTGTAGAAACAAATATGGTCGTTCAACTAACAAATCCCAAATCTGCTTTTTCACTGAAAAGATTGCATCCGCTTTGGAACGTCCTGGATCACCTGCAACCGTTCCTGTTGCTTTTGCTAATACCGTTACACTAATTTCAGAACTAATCGTATTTGCACTCTTTAAAATCGTACCTGCATTTCCAATGTACGTAACAATAAAAGCGATAACCAAAACCGTTTTCACTAACTCACTTAAACCTTTTGAGGGCTGACGCTTAATAAAGAAAATATAGCCCGCATAACAAGCCGATAACACACAAGCAATGCCGATAATTGCTGGGAATAGTCCAGAAGATGAAAAACCGCCTTTTCCAATACCAGCGATATTTTGCATAGCCGCACCTAATTTATCCGCTACGGTATCTACAATATCCAGGTTCAATGCTTGATCGACTAAAAAAATTGTTAACTGGCCAAGAATTACATTTAACTGAAACGCCATATTGGCAAGCCATTGACATGTTGTATACAACATTCTTTGTAAGTCTTTTCCTACACTATCATCACCAAATAAGTATCCACCAACTTTTTGAAACACGTTCTTATCTTCTTCCTTTGGTTGATATGTGTCGATTTCGTAATACTTATCTTTGTAAATCCCATCTGTGTACCCACTAAATAGATTTTCAGAGATTCGCGCTCCTTTTTGTTCCTGTTTTTCTTCTGTTTTTGTATCTTCCGCTAGGGCCACATGGGACCCTAACGGTAGTAAGAAGAATGCAAGAATCATACAAATAGAGAAAAGTTTTTTCATTCCTTTTGCCCCCATTTATGGACATGTACAGGTTTAACATCTCCTACAATTGAATTAAGACTATTTGTTGAATCCCATGCCCATTCATAATTTTTCCACTTATTATCCTTTTTATCTTTAACCATTCGGAGGTATAACCCCATTTGAGCCTTTTCTACAGGATCATAAAATTTTATTCTGTAATAAAATTCATCCTCACCCTCTTGTAAATCATATCTATACAAATCGTAGCGCTCTTTCATTTCTTTACTAATGTCTGGATTTTTTACTCGATCCTCTCCAAAATCATATTTTTTGTACTGTAGTTCATTTAATTTTTTTCGGTCCATTTCAATATAAGCCTTTAAATAAGCAACTGCGGCTTTATCTGATTCTTTCATATCACGCTCTTTCTGACTTTCTTGTTGATTTGCATTACTTTTCGTTTCATTTGAGCAACCCGAAACCCCCGTTACCATCAACATTCCTGCTACACATAATCCAGATAACATACGTAATTTTTTCATCGTTCCATCCTCCATATACAGATAATTTAGAATACTCTTATCTGTATTGTAATACGAATTACGCCAATTGTTGTGCGCGTTCTTCGTCTGTTTTCGTAGAGGAATCAAATGCAGTCTTTAATTCTTGGAAAACAGGATCAATTTCTACAACCGCAGTTCGGCCAAAAATATCCTGGAATAAGGCTTCGCCGCGTCGTAACTGGCGTAACATTAAGATATTTTCTTCTGTGACCGGTAAGTTATAGTAACGCAACATTTCTTCCGCTTCCTTATCGTATTTCAGCGCAAAACAGAACTTCATACCCACATTGGCAACCTCTTTGTTTTCGGATTGATAATCGGATGCGTTTTGTGTTCCTAAATACAATCCGATATTGTGATAACGTCCTTCTCGAATGATTTTGTCAGAAGACGCCGCACCCTCTTTATTTTTCAAAATACTTGATGCCTCATCTTGTAGGTATACTTTGAAAATACTACGATCGGAATGCATTAAGGATTTACCAAATGCCGCTAATGCAATTAAGATACTACGAGATAATTTGTCTGTAACACTTTCATTCTTTTCCTCTGATTTCGGAATGCGTAAATGTTGAATTTGTAATACTTGTAACGGGCGTTCTAGGCTTAATACGCGGTAATCTTGGCCTGGTCTACCAAACAATAAATCTCCTAGCTGGATGCCTTCTAAGGTTGCTAAACGATTTGTAAGAGCGTTTAATCGTTCTAATTCAGTTGGCAATAAGTTAGGTTCTTTCTTCATTTCCTCTAGTTCTTTACGAACCAAAGTTAAACATGCGTCTTCCTTTTTCGCTACTCGTTCAATCGCTTTATATAAATAGTCATATCGGATATCTTCTAATCCTACATCCGATAGGAACGTTAAAATTTCAAGTGCTAAACTCTTTGCATCTTCTATTGTTGCACTGATTCGGAATGGGTCTAAACAGCCCGCATCCTTTTTATCCTTCCCAAGCGTCCATACTTGCAAGGTATCCTCATTGAACCCTGGCAATAATTCTGGCCACCTTGTGCGGTCCCCTTTAGGATCGATTATAAATGCCCTTCCCCCACTCATCACAATCCAGAAAGCGAGTAAATTCATCAAGAAGGATTTTCCTTTCCCTGTTTGCCCCGCAAACATAACTGATAAACTCTCAAACGCTGTTACAATGTTATCTAATGCTTTCGCCGCTAGTTCTGGACGAACAAAAACAGGACGATTTAATTTCTTTGTCTTTCCAATGTAAAAACCTTGATTGTCACCAATTTGCGTTGTGGCCCCGAACATGCCCATTGCAAGTACGCCTGGTTCCACAAATAACTTAAAGTCCGTATTATAACGTTTAGAGCCTGGTAAGAACTCGTAGAAGTATGCTAATTGTTCTCCATATGGATTGACCAATTCAATTTTCATTTTGCGATATTCTGTAATCAGCGTATTGACGCGTGATTTTAATGTTTTCGCATCTTCTGCATATACACAAAACAGTACACTTAGTTCATATCCAGGTGCTCCCGTTGTTTCAAATCGATCTTTTACAATTTTGACGCCTCTTGCTTTACGATCAATTGTTAAATCTGTTGTACGACCGCCTACCATTGCTTGTTGGCGTTGATCGTTTAATTCCAGTTCACTGTTCGAAAGTTTTTGGGTAACCATCTGGTTTTCTAAATGATACGCTCGAATACTCATTTCAACAGGAAACTTTAATGAATGAGATTGAATGCGATAAATCCACTCTCCACCAGGAAAAGCCGATATTTCGGGCATATCTTTCACCGCAAGAAAAGCAACATGAGAGGTTTCCATTTCCCCTTCTTCATTTTGTCTTTCGAGTATCAGAGAGCGCCCTGGGCTTTCATCAATCACCGTATCCGTTAAGTGCACCATTTCTTGTAAATCTGGCCGACGTACTTTTACCGCCTTTCCTTCTTCATTTTTCAAGGTAACTGTAGAACCTACTTTCCAGTTTTGATCCCGATTCAGTTCTTTCATGCCACGTTTGAAGTTATGATGGAATAAAAAGCGCGTTGTTGACGGTTTCGCACGTCTTGTATTATGAAAGGCCCCTCTAACCTGGCTAAATAACACGTCTTCTACTTCTAAATAATTTTCAATTTCCTCTTCTAAAATATCCGTCACATTCATACCCGATATGTTTTGGGCTGTCTCTGCAAATCCTTCTCTAACCTTCTTCATAAACTTCCATGTTTCTACGACAGGATTACGAATTTGTCTTTCTTTCTGTTCCATATTCAGTTGTACTAAAACGAAAAAGCGATATTCCATGTTCTCTTTCGCAATGGCCGCATTTCGTAAGTATTCTTTTACCTTTTTAAAAAGAAAGCGTCCTGTTGGGGCCATTGGCCCTTTTAAAGTGGAAATATGTTCATCCAGAATTTCATCTGAATTTGTTGTACGAGGAATCACAAGCAAGTGGATATCATATTCTTGATGGGTAAATAGAGCGAGTTGATTGCGATAATATACTTTTTTTGTACTTTCGTCTTGATGATCGTATTCAAATCCGTCTACTTCATACACTGCGGATACTTTTCCGTCTGTACTAAACGCTAAATTCTTTTCAACGTGCTTTAATGGTGGTCTGTTCATCTTTTTCAACATATTCAACTTCCTCCTTTTGGGGTAAAAATGTTACATCATAAGCGTGTATGTCGTTCTCTTCTTCACTGAATGAATGTACGATTGGTAAATCTTTGACGTCATGTTGTACACATACATGACCATAAAACACATGTTTTTTAAGTTTGGGTACATTCACCAAGCGACTACTTTGATGCTTCCGTAAACGAAATGTGATCCAGGACCGAACAAAAGAGAAAAGTGATTTTCCATCCGTTTTATATTTATCTGCTCCCCATACGAGGAAAAGAGGAATCACACCATAATACATGAGCCAAACTTGATCGATCATATCCCCAAATATCCATTTAAAGGGAGGAAGGAAGCGGAAGGCTACAAGCCCCGCTTCTACCGCCGCAAAATAACCAAGTGCCCTCCATGTAACCGCACGCGGAAGACGATATCCCATAATTTCGTACTGTCTTCGCATATAGTTCATATAGCTTCCGAAACAATAGACAATGATAGATTTTGATTCTTTTTCTTTCATGTAGCCCTCTTCCTTTCCATCCCTTACTTAGACGCCAAACAATCCGCCTAACCACGTTCCGATTGTTTTTAATGCATCTGGTTTGTTAATGAAGAATACAACAATCCCGCCGCCAACAATTAACGTAATCGCTTTTCCCCATGCGCGCTTTGCCGCTACGATCAGGATAACAATGATAAACGCACAATATAACGCGTATGTTCCTTGTGTCTTCATCATTTCGAAAAATCCTTCTAACCCGATTCCTAACACAAAATGATTTATATTGAACATATACATGCCCCTCTCCTATTTTGTTTTTAAGTCTGTTACGATCCATTGCTTTCCATCTTGTTTTACAAACAACGTATAACTTGTTTTCATTTTCGATTCAGAATGTGGATCAATCATAGACACCTCTGTTTGTACCTCATATGTGCCTTTTGTTTTTCCTGGATAAATCTTCGAGGAAAGTACATTTTCAAATTTCATGGCTCCTTCTAACCCTTTAATATCTGTATTGGCCAAAACATACGCGAGCTCTTTTTGTGTTGCGGTCGTATAGGATTTAAAAAAGGTTGGCAAAAATTCTCGAATGTCTTCTTTTACAGTGATTTCATGAATTTCCTCTCGTTCTTTTCCTTCTTTTTCTTCTGTTACTTCTGCTTTTTCATTCACCTTGACAATTTGAGGGAATCCACTAATCACAAAAGCCTTTCCATCTGATTGAACAGGAACTGACACTTGCTGGATCACCTCCTTATCCTCTGGCCCGCTGTTATCTGCTTTCATGCGGCTTAATTTGTATTTCACTTTAAAAATTACGTTTGCTTCTTTATCTGTAACCTCATCTACTCTTAATACAGTTGCGTATAGAAAATTGGAATCCCATTGCATACTTACAAAATCTAAACCAACTTGCGGATCAAATGTTTTCGGTATATAGGGATGTAAGCGCTCTGAACGCTTCTTCTTGCCTTCATCCCCTCTTTGCCATGTAAAGTATTCCTTTGCGAATCCGCGCGCAAATTCAATTGCTTCTGGACGTGAGGCAAGGTTTTGTTTTTGCGTAACTTCCTTTGGAGTAGTGCTGGCCTTTGCTTGTGTATCTCCCTTTCCTTTTACTACGGTTGTGACGGATACAATGAGCATCCAACAAAACAGGAGCCAAAAGGCCCATTTTCCAATTAAGCGGCCTTTATAGGATGGAATCTTTGTCGCTTTCCTTGCCTTCCCTTGTTTACTTTCAAATGTTTTTGCAAACCACTGTTTCACCTTTTGAAACATATTCATCCCCCATTCAATTTCGGTACTGGCGTAAAGATCGTTCGTAGCAATCACAAGCGAATGAAGCCATGCCAACCGCGGTTAATTCATCTTTTATTTCATTTCTTGCATAATTGATAAAATTGTTGAGTTTCGTTTGACTGCCTGTGATATAGGGAAATCTAGCATGGACTACATACCGTTTGTTTTCATCCCTCCCCACTTCAAAGGACGCCCCATCTGTAGCCCGAAACTCCCTAACAAACTCCAAACCTTCCAATCCGTCCATCATGCACTCTCCTTTTCTCCTAAAACTGTAAGGAACTTTTGTGCTTTTTCTTTGAACATCCACCCTTTGTCTATCCTTGCTTGCTCGAACATGTTATAACAGCTGATTTCACGCTCAATTTCTAACATGGCTTTTTCTTTTGTAAGCTCTATCCCATCACACTTCCATTCCAATTCATCTGTATCTAATCCAATTTCTATTTCGATAATTTTTCCGTTTTCCATGAGATAAAACTTCTGCATATATACATCTGTTTGAGATAAACAAATCTCATGTACTTCCTCACAACCCATTCCTTCATAGATTTCCACTAAAAATTGAGCTTCAACTTCTCCCACATTTCCTCTTTCATAGGTGTTTTTATGTGTAAACATCGTCCGTCTCCCCCTCATTTTTTTACTTTTTATCTATCCAAAATGATGATCCGCCAACTTAGATGCAATATCCGCTATTTCATTTGGAAAAACTACTTTCATGAAAAGAATCATCCATACTAAGAAACAGAAAATGAACATCTCCCATTTTTTTGTGTAAATTGCATACCCTATTAACACAAACATGACGATACTGATAACAATACCTACCAAAATGGGATTTCCATGTGAAGATATTAGACTAGGATATGGCACCTTTTAGCCCCCCTTATGATCGACCATCTTCCATATTCCCACTACGACCAGGAAGAAAAGCAAGACACCTTCCCATCCTTGCGTATAGTAAATTTCCACCACTTTACTTTTCACCGCTTCCCAGGCTTCTCGTGATCCTGGTACTCTTTCAAATAACCAATCTGAAAAGACAACTAACAGAAAAATACTGGCGCTTATCGATAAAATAAACCGAAACACATTCTTAGAACCTCACTTTCTCATTTGGATTTTGAATATTCCGATAAATATTCCGATAAATATTCCCGAATGGGTCTTGCAATATATCTTGAAACAGTGTGATATAAACTGGAATTTCTGGACTGCTTACCCCTTTTAAGTAGCGAATCAATTCTTTTTCCCTACTTTCACTACCTGCAACAAATACCAGGCGCCATATCGGTATTTCATATCCCATACCAGCATGTGTCCGATAGTCTGCCTTTTTTCCTTCTTGTGTCATGAAATCGTTATAACGGATGATCTTTTTTTCTAATACTTCTTTTGATCCGTAAGAACGTTCCATTTCCATGAATACACCAATGTTTTTATCAATCGCTTCTTTTAATCCAATTACCGCAACCCCGTCTGGGCGTATGACGCGATTTTTTCCTTTTGCATATTGGAATGTGGCCCGCGGTTCGTTAATCCATTCCTTTAGTTCCAATCTTTCTTCTCTCTTCGATATTAATGTCATGGCACATTCAATCTTTGCTAACATTAAACTGTGATACACAAAGGATGCCGAACGTTGGGACCAACTACTTTTCCAATGTACACTCCCTCTTAATCCACAAACTGTTTCTACTCCCTTTGCCGCAAGCGTATATACGTTTTGCGGTCTTCCAGATTTACGAACCTGGTTTCTTGAAACAGGTATGGGAAGTAATTCATTTTTTAAATATTTTTCTTGTACCAAACGATTCAAACGGTAGTATACTGATTTTTTCTTATGGTTCGGATATACTTTTTCTGTTATATACTCCATATCAACATAGATGTGATTGTGTATATCCATGAGTAAGTTTTGGTCTTCTTCCAATAACAACATACTGCACATAGTCTCTACTCCTTTTCCCACATATCGAAAATGCTTTTTTCTCCTTTCATAACTGCCTCCATTTCATTCTCACTTTTTGATGGTTCGATGATCGGCGTTTCTTCTGGAAGTTCTATTTCTGATTCTTTTGTTTGTGTTTCTGGCTGTTTCACTTCTTGTTTTTCTTCTTTCACTTTTACCGCTTCGGTAGCTTGTTTTCGAAATGGGATAATTTGCGCTTGATGTGTGGGTTCAACTGGCTTTGTTTCGGAAACAGGTTCTTTCACTTCTTCATTTGAAGGTGCTTTTTCTTCTAATTCATCTAGCCCCGATGTCACAACAGGTTCTTCTTTTGTTAAATTGACTTTTTCGGCTTGTTGATACTTGCCTTTTCCATATAGAAACTCATCAATTTCTTTGTCGATTTCTAACCCTGCTTTCCCATTTTGTTGCTCTAAAGAATGAATCTTTGCTCTGGTCCATTCATTTGATGCATGAATTTCTTTTTCGTTTTTATAATTCGCCGCTTTTCCATTTGGTAGGTATCGGTCTAATGGTGGAACACGTATGGTACACCACACATTTTTTGCCTCACCTCTGATATAATCTTGCGTTTGAATCGCTACAACTAAGTTAGGAAGGTTTTGCAAATACTCTGTACGGAATTGCTTTTGCATAATGCCCTCTAACGTTTTTGCGGAATTATGCCCTTGCCTACATACAAAGTAATTTCCGCCCGCCTCGGTTAACATGTCTGTAAGCTCTCTGTCTAACTGTCCCGAAACTTGCTGGGTAATCACCCATAATCCAAATCCATGCTTCCGATCCTTCGCAATAATTTTAGGAAGAACGGGTACTGGCACGTCATGGGCTTCATCTATTACGCCTAAATGTAGTTTTGAACCATGCGGCCGCTGTTGGGCGATACGGTGATATTGATTACAAATGTAACCGACTGTTAGTAATGTATCTTCTTTTCCCATGCCCGCTAAATCATAAAAGATAAGGTGGCCTTCATCCATCCACTTCCGAATTTCTAAGGAAAAGCCTGTTTGCCCGTACATACGCTTTAAATACAACGTATTACGGAAGATATCTAATCGGTTTAAAATTGCCTGTGTGCTGTCTTCTAATGCGCTTCCTACTTCATATTTCCAAAAGTGAGAGTAATATTTTTGTTCTGGCCCTTGTAAATTGGCTATTACGTTTGCTCGAAACAGTTCATCACTTATGAATAATGGGATACTTAAAATCGTATGAATTTGACTCTTATCACAAAGTAACGTCCCAATAATCGCTCTTAGTAATCTTTCGGTTTGTTGCGCTTGCCCTTGAATCATTAACTTAATCATTTCCATAATGGATTCAACCACTGTTTGGATATCTTCATTTGGAAAACGATGAAACAAATTCAAAGCTGGCGGATGATCTGTGTTTCGAAAACGGATAAAGTGAACCTTACTCCAATCCACTTCTTTCCCATCCTTTTCCGCTTTCAATAGTCGATTCATTGCTACATATGCCAAATCTTCGGTTGGATCAAATAGAGACAATCCACCCGCTTCATTCGGATTTTCTAGCCATTTATCAATGACACTTTGCATCAATCTCATGGCAATGGTGCTTTTACCAGACCCAACTTTCCCCGTAATGTAACCATGATTCTTGAAAAAATCTTCTCGAATTTTTACTAATCGATCCTTGATATAGGGATGCATCACATGGCCAATTGAAATGCCTTCGGCCAATAAATCATTCGGTATCATGTTTTCTCCTTTATCTAGATACAAGATGTTGCGCTCTGTCTTGCTGTTTTTATCCCCTGTTACGTTAGGAAGATGGAACAAGTTTAATAGCTCTGATCCCGTCCATATCATTTTCCCGTATACGGGATGTGGTACAGCTGGCATACTGCGTCTTAACCTTCTGTATCTAAGCTCATTCACATCGGCCATAATACTTGCTACCATATGCCCTAAATTCTTAATAACAGGTACACCAGGATAATAGTCACTTGCAAATGAAACAGATACTTGAAATGCCACTTCATTTTTTGCAAAACGTTTATTCAATGCGCGAATTTCTTCTTTTTCAAAGGCATCTAGCCCATGCTTTTTCTTCTTTCGAATGGCCTTTTCTGCTTTTCGAATCCCTTTTGTCAGCTGATACCCGTTATCTGGTGTAAAAGCAACATCAACCCATGTCTTTTCTTCCATTGCACTTCCTAACATCGGTAATACATCACGTGTATAGCGTGCCAGTGATAACGTGGCATCTAGCCGCTTTCTCTTTAATACCATCCGTCCTCCTACCGCTTTCCTTGTTGGAAATGGCATTTCTTCCTTTGGGACGGTATAAATTTCACTGTGAGTATAGGCGCTTTGTATGGCTTGCACAACCTGTTTGATTTTATCTTCTGGACCACCTACATAAAAGCGAACACGCTCATTTTCTCCCTCTGGACGATACATCGTCATGCGGTACCAATCGCGACCTTTTAACAGACGTTCTAAAGGCTTTCGACCCGAACCATGTACATGCCGAATCATTTGCCCTAGTTTATCTGGTGTGACCTCATCATCTATGTGCGGAATGAATAATACGTATCGATACCGCTTCTTTTCTAGGTATAAATAGATGCCACGTAAGACAATCCGTATGACAATTCCCAACAGGATCAATAAAGCAATCCCACGAAACACACCGACTACAGTTGGCACCAGCTTCATCAATTCTGTGAGGATTTTTTCTTTAGAAAACCAGACAAATGCAACAGCTCCTATACCTAAAAGCATTTTCCAGTTCTTTTCTATGAAGTTTTCAATTTCTTTGTCTAGCTTGCTGTGCGCCACTTCTTCACTTCCTTTCTATCCTTGAAATGGCCTTATGCAAGGGCTACAAGTTTTTCACGATGCTTTTGTGTTCGTTCTTCTGCGGCTAATTGAATCAAGATTTGAGGTTGCATGATTCCGTTTTGAGGTTGATTAATTTGATCTAAGAGTGTTTTATAGTTGAAGAGTTCTTGCTTCACTTGTTCAATATCTAATTCACCATTTACCGTTACTTGTTCTTTCCAGAACGTTTCCCAGCATTCTTGACGATTTTGATACGCTTGTTTTCCCATCCTGCTTCCTCCTTTTAAGTGGGGAGGATATTCAGTGAAAGAATGTCCTCCCATGAATATTATGATTTACGCGCTTTTTTGTAAGGGTCTAGCGTGACTAAGAGAGAAGAGAAAATCATGCTTTTTCCCATTCTTCCCGCCCATTCTTCTGTACGCTTATTTGTTGAAGGTGTATGTGTTGTACGAGGAACTCGACCGATATAAAAACCGCGTTTACTTCGCATATGCTTAATTGGTTTCATAAGAAATCCTCCTGTATTGTTTTATCTTTCTATATCGCTAAATAGAAATATTCTGTACATCTAAGAGGTTTCATTCATTATGAAGCTACTAAATCTAATTCTTCTAAATCTGTAGAAAGGATCGTGATTTCTTGTTGGTGCTCTTTGAATAGAACATGTTGGATATTTTTTCGCAACTGAAACCCATCTTCCACCAATGCAAGTAAATATGATTTCGTATATTTCCTATCATTGATTTGATAATGTACATCAAATATGCACATTTGATCCCGCCCTCCCTTATCAGTTGAGAATTTTTTAAACTTCTTGATTCTTACGTTTTCTAAATGCGTAAACAGCTAGGATGCTACCAAGAACGACAAATGTAACACCAATCCATTTCCAATATGGATTTTCAGCTTTGCCGCCTGTTGTTGGTAAATGACTTTCTACTTTCTTAGGTTGTTCTTTCATCGGTTGTGGTTGTTTTACAATGTTTTGTGGTTTCTCTGGTGTTGGTACAGGTTTTTCAATGACCTGTGGTGTTTGTGGCTTCTCTGGTTGTGGTTTTGGTTGTTCTGGCTGTGGTTGTTCCGGTTGCTCTGGTTGTGGCGTTTCTGGTGTTGGTGGAACTTCTTTTTTCTGATCTGCTACAACATGTTTGATAATCTCACCATCTGTTTTAATTTCAAAAGAGAATGTTTCTTCATTGATTAAATATCCCTCTGGTGCGAATGTCTCTTTATATGTGTATTTACCAGCTGGTAATTTCTCAAACTTTGCAATGCCTTGTTCGTTTGTTTTTCCTTTTACAACTTCCTGGCCTTGCTCGTTATAGATCGTAAACTCTGCACCTGGTAACTTGTTGTTTCCATCGGCTACGTCTACTTTTGTAATTTCTAAGCTACCTTCAATCTTTTTGTTTTTTACGGTGTGTTTAATAATTTCACCATCCGCTTTAATTTCAAAGGAGAATGTTTCTTCATGTGACACATAACCTTGTGGCGCAAGTGTTTCTTTGTATGTGTACTTTCCTGCTGGGAGTTTATCGAACTTTGCAATGCCTTGTTCGTTTGTTTTTCCTTTCACGACTTCCTGGCCTTGCTCGTTATAGATCGTAAACTCTGCACCTGGTAGCTTGTTGTTTCCATCGGCTACGTCTACTTTTGTAATTTCAATTGATCCTTTAATCTTTGTATTCTTTGCAACTAGCTCAATTGTTTTCCCGTTTTCAGTAATGCTAAACGGAATCGGGTCTTTTACCAGCACATAGCCCGCTGGTGATGTCTTTTCAATGAATTGGTACTTTCCAAATGGGATATTATAAATTTTGATTAACCCGTTTTTGTCTGTCTTATGCTCACTGATTTTCTTTCCTTTTTCATCAGCTAGGATAAAAACAGCACCTTCTAATTTTGTTTTCTCATCTTCATCTACTTTTACAAGCTGTACATTTCCTTTTACTTGATCGTTTTTCACTTCGAATGTAAGTGTTTGATTATGCTCTTTTACTTCAAATGGATACTTTGTTTGATTTAATAAGTAACCTTCTAATCCTTTCGTTTCCTGGAAGTAATACTTTCCAAACGGGAGAGAATTTACTTTCGCAATCCCTTCTTGATTTGTAGTTACTTTTGTGACTGCCTTTCCTTCTGGCGTAAATACTGTAAATTCAACGCCTGGGAGAATCTTGCCTGTATCACTTACCTTTTTAATTTCAATATTGCCTTTGATTTGTACATTTTTCATTTCAACAACAGCAACTTCACCCGTTTTCACTTCAAAAGGTTTTGGTGTAGCATCTAACACATATCCAACAGGTGCTTTCACTTCTTTTACAGTGTATGTGCCAAGTTCTAGGTTGCCCATTTCAGCGATACCATTTTTGTCAGCTGTAATCGTTCCCATAACTTGTTGATTGCTGTTTGCGATTTCAAATACTGCGCCTGGTAGTGGCTTTTGGTTTTCATCCACTTTCATCACTTTTAAAGCGCCATTTGCTTTCCAGAATACTTGTAAGTCTGTGCTTATTTGTTCTGTACTGCGCTCTAATAATACAGTTGCATCTTGAATCGTACTTGTTCCTTTATATACGATTGCATGAACATTCGTTAGATTTGAAACGACTTTTAGAGATAGTTCACTACTCTTAGAGGATTTTGGTACTTGAATACGGAACTTTTCTCCTAGTTGGAATGCTTCTTTCACTTCACCTTGTTCTGTGACAATACGTGTGCCTTGTGGTGCATTGTTCATTTGTACTTGAAATGTACCTTTTTTTGCATTTGTTTGAACGTTGTATGTTGTTGTTTCGAAATATTCACCGTTTAATTGTGCTTCTTGTTTATCCGTTGGAATGACATTCATCCAGACATCTTGTGTAGCCTGGCTTTGATTTGCCGCGTGAATAATGTTCTTTGCCGCTTTTTGAACAGCCGCATTTTTGAACTGTAATTCATCAACGGAAATCTGGCCAAGTGCATTCCAAAGAGCTAATTGTGTTGCGTAATGGGCTTCTTGCCAATTAGAAACACCTAAACTTTCTGGTGTTTTCTGTGGGTATCCATTCATTAAGACACGATAGGATACATCATCTGTTTTGCCTGCTTCTGGTAAATCCTCTCCATTTGGGGATTTTAAACCGTATACCAGACAATACGCGATTTGACCACTAGCGTTCTTTAAAAGCTCTGTACGAACATCTTTCCCATACTGCGGACTATAGGCCCAATCCATCTGATACCTTTCTCGATTGATTACCTCCGCACTGGCTTGATTCAGTGGAATCAAGAAGCTCATCACAAATAAAAGTACACTCGTAAAGAGTAGTAGTGTTTGATACGATCGTTTCAAAACCATTTTTTACAGCTCCTTTAGGATTATTCAGTTTTCAAGGGACAGAATATTCAGAATTTTACTTTTCTAAATATAGAACTATATACTTTAGTCATAATTATTTCGTCTTTTTGCCGAATTTCATTTACAATACACTTAGTAGGAATATGAACAAGATAGATGTAATCAATAACATGAGGTTAATTCAATCTGTGATGGGTATTGCACGATAATATGTTGGCCTGAAAAGTTTCTCGATCGGAACTTCAAGAAAATCAGCCATTTTTTTGGCTTTATTGGCTTTGAGACTCCTTCTCCCAATTTCAACATCATATAATGTGCCGATCGGAATTTTAGCGCCTTTAGAAACTTCCTTAATACTTAAACCCTTGGATTCCCTATATTCTCGTACAATGGTTTTATTTTCTGACGCTAGCATTTTTTCACCCTCCCTTCCCTTAATTACATTGTATTCGGCTTTAAGCCGAAAGTCAACACTTAAAGTTCATATTTTTATCACTTTAAGTGATAATTTTTTTCTTGTTTTGTTAAACGTCTAAAAATGGAGTGATATAAAATGGAAATTACAGAAAATGTTTTAGGGAAAAACATAAAGAAATTAATAGCTATAAAAGGTGTTGATCGCAAACAAATGGCGAAAGATTTAGGAACAACTTACAGAACCGTTTCTAGTTGGATAACTGGTGAAAAGAAGCCTCGCCTCAATAAATTAGAAGAAATCGCAAGCTATCTAGGAGTAAACACTGCATCACTGTTACAAAGTGAAATTCCAGATGCCGAAATATTAAAAACAGTAAAAGGTGAAGATCCTGTTGAGCGTTTAGCACGACTTCTTCACGAAAAATACATGAGTGTGCCAGATGAATATAAGCCCCAAATCGAGAGAGAATTATTAAAATATGCGACTAAATTAAAAATGGAGGTTGAACAAAAAGAATAAGAGAGCCTCAATAATGAGACTCTCTTATTCTTCATTTTCATAGCTTGCGCATAATTCTATAATTTCACTAAAAGTTTGTAAGTCTATTTCTTTTACAATTTCAATCAACTCATTCACACCTAATCCTTTTGTCCCCATAACTAACCCTCCGCTTTTAGTATTATATTGTGAAAAAACATACAATAATTTCACAAAACCCTATCCAGGAATTTGTAAAACTGTTTATAAAATCACAAAAGACACCGCTTAAACGATGTCTTTTGAAAAATATAAATTAAATTTTAAATCAAGAATCAGCCTCCACCACCTGGATCGACCATCATTCTATAAAATTGTTTTTGATTTTCTAAGTTTTCAACTTTAGCGTAATATTGTTTCGCATCCACTTTACTTGGTGAACTATTTGCTATGGGTAATAACAGCAAAGTAACTACCATCAACGCATATAACTTTTTCACTTGGTTCTCTCCTCCCCTTAATCTTATATTATACTTTCTGCATATTCATTGTATATTCCTTCTGCAAATTTCACATATAAAAAATCGTTATTCGCTTTGAACATATCAATAGACTTTTTTATTAACTGTACATCTTTTTTAGCCATACCCATATAACATGTTTGAAGTGGTGTTAGTTCACCATTTTTCAGCCTTATTTGCTCCAATATGTATATTGCTTGTTGGAATTTCCCTAATTTAATCAAGTATAATGCATATTCTGCAAGATGAAGTTTTTCAAAATCAATTTTGTCTAAATCTTTCCACCAAACTATTCTAATGAAATTAATATCATTTAATGCAATGTTGTATTTCAAACTACTTTTCGCACCATTTAATACATACAATGCTTCTTGGAAGAAATATAAAGCTTTTTTGTAATCGGAAAACATAACATTTTCCCCACTTCTAATATTCAACAAAGCCTCCATAACAGGGAAAAAGTTCAAATCCTTAGATGTTCTTAGTTGTCTATTTTCTCTTTCAAACTCTAAATTTTTATCTTTCCTTAATACTGCATAACTCCAAAGTTCTTTTACCCAAAATTTATATAGTTGTTTCAAGTAAACATTAGTCACTAACTTAAAATTATCCTCAATCCTAATTTTATACCCTTCCATTAATCCAAAATCGCCCAAATCACATAAAATCAACATACAAAGTATGTCACAAAAAATTTCTACATCGTAATTCTTCTTATTATTTTTAGCTCGCGCCTTTTCAATATTTAAATACACTTCTCTAACATTTTTTCCATTTAAACGCTCAATATATAACTTAAAAACATTTGCTAATCGTTTCATTTCCAAATCATTGTTTTCTTCACACATCTCATAAATCTGTTCCATTAGTGTTGAATGATCATTTAAATGAGCCAATGCAAACGCTACTTTTACATTAATATTTAACCTATCATCTAAAGTCTTTAAATACTCTATGATTTTCTGTTCCTGCTTATCTTTATCGTTTGTAAAAACCACATGTGCAATTTTAGAAAAAGTATATATAGATAACTCTTTATCTTTATTAATCCAGTTTGAAACTGTAGATTTGGCAACTCCAATTTCTTTTGCTAAATCTGTATACGTCTTATTTTTAGATGATAAATAATTGTCGATTTCCTTAGATAACTTCTTCATATATTTTCACCTCTTCTTGTTTTAAGAATATTCAGAAACGTACATGTAAATAAGAAAATTATACCATATCAGACGAACCTCTGTTTTTCTCAACTTAATTCAGAATATTCTGAAAATTTCAGACGTAGACATGTTAGGACATTTAAATTCATATTTTATAGTCAAATATGAACTTATAGTGTTGATATTATTCAAATAGAATTGTAAAATAAAAATAACTTACTCGTATCATTAATTTTCCAGAAAGTACGCTGGATATAAATAAAAAAAATAAAACCCCACCGCATTGTTTTTAATTGGTTCCCGGTCGCCAAACTAGAATCCAATTAAAAACTCCAAGAGATAGGGGCTTTAATTCACACTATAGGTGTATGTGTTTTTCTTTAGTATCAAACTTGATACTAAAATTATACCATAACGTATATCTATTGTGAATATAAAACCTCTGTTTTTCCTGTTTATTTGTGGTGGAAAAATAGGAGGTTTTTTTATGCTACTAAATAACTTTTTACTAAGTACAGCAAAACGAGAATTAAGTCCAAACCTTGTTCATGTTCCTACAGGTGCTATCAATAAAACAGTACAAAAAGTAATTAAAGCTATTGATCTGATTCTTTTAGATACAGAAGGTAAAACCACTAAAGATTTCTTCGTACAAACACCACGCCGCTATAAGGCATTAGAAGTTGTTTTATCTTACCTAGTACAAGAAGGCTACTCTCAAATGAGACAAAATCAAATCAGTGAAAAATCGGGTATTTCTGTGCCGATCATCAACTTTATTCTGAATTGGTTAGAGGACCTTGAAGTATGCCATCAAATCAAAACAAGACGTCATGGTAAGATTGCACCATCTATTTACATATTAAGCCTCAATACCAATTATTTAAAAATCATTGAATATTTTAAGCAAAAATGGGCGTTTTCCATTGATATTTTTTCTACATTCACAAAGTTTCTATCTAAAAAACTAAGTAAAAAACAGGAGAAATCTACAGAACAAGCCGAAAAACCAACTGTGCCTACATGCCAGGGAATAGATATATTGGATTCTGTTGCTCCTACAAATGAAGAAGTAGAAGAAAAACAGCCAATGAATGCCCCTGATTCGGGTGAAAAGTTAGAACTACGCTTCCGCGAAATGGATGAGTTTATGAGCGAAGATCAAAAGAAACTGTATATGTATATCATAAGTAAAGATACAAATATTACTGAAAAAGATGCTTATACAATCGCATTACGTATGCCGCCAGACGTAGATTGGGAAGCAAGAAAGACTTTTGAGGATTGTGTACAGTTTTTTGAGATAAACAAATCACAAGAAAGTACGCCTGCACATTTCGTAACAATCTATACAAAACAGTTAATTGCAAATAGGAAGCGTAGACAGCAACAAGCGAAAGAAAACATAAGAAATATAGGATTGAGAAAATCAAATAAGAGTACAATCCCGTTCGATTTATTCAAAAAGATGCTTGATCCAAACGCTTAAATCGTATTTTTCACAAAAAAATAATTGTTTTATAGCCTTGTTCAAAAAATCCATCCCTAACAAGGCTTTTTGTCATGCCATTATTTATTTTAATAGATTAAACATAATATCAATCTATTAAACTTTTATAAATTAAGAGTGTTTTTCACAACAAATCCGCTATGAATTTATACTCGAATTGAACCTGCTCTTAAATCAGTAATTAAATAAGAAGAATTTTCTAATCCCTTGTGAGAGTAAGGCTTATTGAGCAAAAATAAATCCTAATGTATTTAATCATTTTAATTTTTTTTAAAACAAGATTTATTATAAAAAGTATCCCATATTGGGAACTATATTTTTCTAGATTTTTAAACATAAACCCCCAGATCAAACTAAATACCAAAATAGAACTCTTCTTGTCATTTAATATACAAATCTACGGAACACCGAATATCTGTAGACAGTATAAATACTAATATTCGTGATTTTTACCATGAATATATAGTACAGCACTTTAAAAACAAACGATTATTTCTGTTCATTATGAGCATTTCAGTAAAGAAAATAACCTCAGAATTAATTCAGAATAATATGAGATAAATCTACAGAATTAGTTGCGACAACATACTTAGGTTATTCTGAACTTATTCTTATCTTAAACTCATTGATAGCACTAGGTTCCGCGGAATATTTAGAAACTTAGATTTACCTTGAAGCTCTCCTGGTAAGGGTATCTTGATTCAGCTATGAATCAGATTCCGTTGCCAGGCAGATTTTCATAAAACTACGTAGGCGGGGCGGCGGCCATTCCCATTCCTCGCATATCGTCCTCCTTCAACATCGGCCCATCATTCGCCTTCCACTCATTCCTACACATCTATATATCCACCTATATCACAACTCTACGCCCTGTCTAGCCACGCCCATATGTCTCCGCATATCCCCGCAATGTCCTGGCCCTGGAATCCCACAAGCCCCAAAGAAAACACCGCGAGCTAGAATCCCCTATTGCTTGTTTGTATGGTTCTCGTATATAATTGCGGTACACAATTTTTAGGACAAAGGAGTATATAAACATGACTTGGGAACTTTCCGTTGATGTTTTCCTTGCTGATCTGTTAAAACATGGCCGTAAATCTTCCACCATTAAACAATACCGCTACGATCTCACCCTTTTCACATCATGGATTCAGAAATACGTCAAATTACCTCCAGAATCGTTTTTTCATTCTTTTGATGCAAATGTATTAGAAAGATACTTAAAAGCTCTTAAAAAGGAACGTGGAGCGTCAATTTCTAATATCAAGCGTGTACGAGGTATTCTGATTAACTTTTTGCAATTTCATGGCGCGGCCCAGGATTTAAAAAGTGATGTCTCCCCTCCTGGACTAACTTCTAAACACTTTGCATCGGATCAAGAAATAAAAAAACTATTCCGCGTCATGCGTAGTTATAACGGATTAACCGACTACCAAGCAACAGGAAGAAAATTTATTCTAGAACGTAATCTTTTATTGATTCATTTCATGTTAGATTATGGGCTATCTATCCAGGACATTCTTACGCTTTCTATGCATGATGTACACTTTGGGACAAATACGATTACCCCAGGAGGGTTACACGCCCACAAACGATCTATTACCCTTTCAAAAGAGCATGTGAAACTTGCCTTATCGTATTACAACAAGATTCCTAATCTTGTTAGACCGCGCCAACAAACGGGTGACCCCTTCTTTGTGGCGTTTGATTTCGGCCCGCAAACATTCCGCTGGGACTATGAAAACGATCAACCCGCCGCTTTAACTCGAATCGCTGTACAACGCATGTTACAGAAAGAAGCGAAACGCGCTGAAATCCATATAACGCCTACCATGCTACGGAACCGTTTTATACTAAATGCGCTACAGAATGGCATGAAACCCATTGAAATTAAAGCGTATTTGGGATTGAAAAGCGTTGAGGCCCTACATAGATACGTTCAATTTAGTAATAAAATGAAACTTTAAACAGTGGGAGACTCCATTCCCGCTGTTTATTAATTAATTGAAACAATCTTTCACATATATTATTTCTGTCTGATTTAAATTTTCTTATTTTTCAAAAATGTTATATTCTTATTTGTTAAGGAGGTGATTAAAATAATCCTTATTCTTACAGCAAAAACCAAATTATTGCCAACAAATGAACAAGCATCGTTGTTACAAGATACTTTACATGCAAACCGAAAAGCATTAAATCATGCATCAAAAATGGCATATAATAGCGATTTGCCACCTCACTTTAAACCCTTACAAAAGTTAGTGTACGCAGACCTACGAGAACAGTTTGGTTTGAAATCCCAAATGGCTTGTAATGTATGTAGAATTGTTGCGGGAAGCTACGCCGCTTTAGAAAAACAAGGTAAGAGTACATTGATAGAATATAAACGACCTAATCAGCAATATTCATATGGACATGATTATGCATTTTCAAAAAAGGGGTTAGTGAGTGTTGGTACATTGCAAGGCCGCGTTAAAGTTCCATTTATTACAAAAGGCCTAGAACACTACTTTGATGGCTCTTGGAAATTCGGATCGGCTAAACTTGTATACAAAAAAGGAAAATTCTTTTTGCATTTTGCAGTAAAAAAAAGATTCGACTCTGATTCCACGATAAAAAATATCGTAGGTGTTGATTTTGGTATGCGTTTTTTAGCTACCGCTATTGACAGTAACGATAAACACTTGTTTAAAAGTGGGAAACTAATAAAAGAAACCACAGCAAAGTACGTCCGTTTACGAAAAGGATTGCAAGCCTGCGGCACAAAATCTGCAAAACGAAAACTCCAAAAAGTAAGTGGAAAAGAAAACCGTTTCATGACAAATACAAATCATGTATTGTCCAAGGCACTTATCCAGTTTGCAGGAGAACATTCGTTGATTGCGATTGAAGATTTAACAGGCATAAATCTAAAAACATCTATCTGGAAACGTAACAAATACTATCGACTATCATGGTCTTTTTACCAACTACGACAAATGCTTGAGTATAAAGGAGTTATGAACAATATAAAAGTCATTGCATTTAACCCTGCATATACAAGTCAAAAGTGTCCAAAGTGTGGAAATATAAACAAAAATAATCGTAATAAGAAAGCACATATATTTTGTTGCACAATATGTCAATACCAATCCAATGACGATAGGATTGGAGCAATAAACCTACGACAAATGGGAATAGAGTACCATCATAAAATGACACAAGAAGCATGACTTCTTGTGTTGGGCAGTTGTCAGCCTGCCTATAGTAAACCTACGTTTGAGGTTAGAGGTCACCTAGACCGTTTGCATAACGTGTAGTAGAGTTACAAACTATTCCACAGCTCCATAAGATGGCAAGTTGGAGGGTTACTGATAGCGTTATAAACTATTCCACAGCCTCATAAGATGGCAAGTTGGAGGGTTGCTGATAGCGTTATAAACTATTCCACAGCCTTATAAGATGGCAAGTTGGAGGGTTGCTGATAGCGTCACTACCGTCGAAAATCAATAAAAGTCAATACAAATGAATACAAGTAAATACTAATCAATACGAAATACACTTGTATTTTTATGATTTTTATGGGTTTTTGCTGATATTTTTGTATTGACTTGTATTAAAATGTGTTTATTTGTGTGTAATTGTATTGACTTTTCAAAGTGGTTTAGCATATAATGGAATTAAGTTAATCGATAAAAATAATCTTTAGGAGGTTTTTATATATGGCAATTCTTAAAGCTGGTGCGGATGCGGGAAACAGTGGTTTAAAGTTAAATGTATTAGGTCTTGATCCTTTATTTATACCAAGTATTTATTCACATCACATTGGAGAAGCAACAAACATTTTGAGTGATGAGGATATTTCTGTTGAAGAATTAGAAAACAACATTGATGTTACAATTTCATCACCTACCTTAAAAGCAAACAATCTGCGTTACATTATTGGTCAAAAAGTGATTGATGAAAACATTAAAGGTATTGAAATGGAAAAGAAATCGGATAAATCGAAAGATGATCTTGTGCTACTTGTTACATTAGCTGGTTTAGCAATTACAGCTATGAAAAAACAACCAAATAAAGATAAAATTGATGTTACTTATGATCTTTCTGTTGCATTACCTGTCGCAACAATTACGCCTCAAACAGCACAAGAATTTGTAGAGCGTTATATGAATCATCATACGGTAAAATTCCATCACCCAAGCGGACGTGAAGTAGTAGTTAATATCCAAATTGAATTTTGCAAGTGTTTACCAGAAGGTGCGGCGGGTTCATGGGGAATCGTTTATGATGAAAAAGGTAAAACCATCAAAAGAAAAGTAGAAGCTACAGAAGGCAAAACTACAGAAATAGACTTTGTTGACAAAACAATATTATCTTTCGATATTGGCGCTGGTACGACAGAAGAAGTTGTTTCTCATGGTGTTAGTTTTAAACATAAAATGAGTCGTGGTTTACCATATGGAGTGAAAGAAACTTTACTTGATATTATCAAGGTTTGGAACTTAAACAATAAACAAAAGACAATAGACAGTATTGCTGAATTTAATGCAATTTATCTTGATTCTGAACATCCTCGTCATATTCGTTTAAAAGAGGCATCACGTGGCGCGTTATTGGGTTTAGCAAATCGAATTGCAACTGATATTATTAATAAAATTGATGATATGAAAGATGATCCGTATGTATTCATTTATGGTGGCGGTGCCGCAATCGTAAAAGAAAGCCTACAGCAAATTTTAGAGCAAAAAGGACGTTTAACAAATGTTATTTTCTTAAAAGACCCCCTTTTCGTAAATGCACGCGGATTACTTGTGTACACATGCTCTCCAAGATTTGAAGAATTAAAAGAAAAAGCGCTTGCTCCTGTCGGTGAAAAATAATGGCTCGTAAAATATACAAAGCTGGTGATAGAGCAAATGTCTATATTAAGAAAGACATTTCACCAGACATGATCGATTTTATTAACAAACAAAGTGATCTTACAATGTTCTTTTTGTATGCGGCACAACAACTTCATAAACAAATTGGTAATGTAGATGTAGCGGAAATTTTACCACGTAAATATACATTTGCACTGGATAACGAAATACAACCTTTACCAATCGAACATGATGAAGGTTCCAAAACTGTTCATACACCTGTTTTGGATCAAACTCATATCGAAACAAGTCAAGAAATAACGAATCCTGGGGAATCCAATGATGAAGAAGAAAATACATCGTGGAATAAACTGAATGATTTAGAAGATGATCCATATGCATAATCCTAATAAAAAAGAGTTGTTCTTTTATAAGAGCAACTCTTTTTCTTTTAATTTATAATAAAAGTATCAAAGAAAAGGGAGAGAAATTCATGGCTTATAATCTCGTTACAGACAAACTTTATAGTGTTGACTTTGAAGAATTAGAAATTATGTTTAAAAGAAATAATTTACTGAATTTTCAGCATCAAGATGAATGGCTTAATAGTTGGTTAGAAATATTAAAAAAAGCGGATCAAGACACAAATATCCAAATCGAAAATAAAAATAAACACAACCTCTCTTTTGAAGGGTTTGAAATTTTCCAAAAAAAAATAATTCTTCCTTCATTTACATTTTATTTGAATTTTGTAATCACAGGTGCCCGCCTTTTCATAAAAAAAACAAACCCAAGAATCCAAAAAATCTCATTGGATAGTATACAGAATAAGTCATTTCCCTTAGATTGGACCCCTACTGACAACTGGAAGGGTTCTGTAAATAACCAAAAACCGATTATATGCACACAGTTTCCATTCGGCATGAATGAATACCTATTAATTGATGGAAACCATCGATTAACAGCGAAAATAAATACACGACAAAAATCTGTAAAATCGTATATTATTAGTGCACAAGAAATCTTTGATCATAATATATTACCAATGTCAATTGATAAAACTATGTATCTATTTATCATGGAAACCTCAAACTTTTCGAAAGCGTTATCAGAAAATAAATACACCCATCAACAAATTTTTGATTCTTCTTTAATACACTCAACATTTAAAGAAGTTTTAAATTAATAAAAAAGAGTTGTTCTTTCATAAGAGCAACTCTTTTTACTAGGAATATCTTTGTATTAATTTGAAAACCATGAAGATTATTAAAGAAAATACTTACAAAGACTTGATTAAACAAAGCTTACACTTCAAAATTGGAATTGAACGACCTTTGAGCGAGGGAGGATAAACATATGAATGATACCACATCACAAGAACGCGCTTACTGGACACATGAAGTATCTGAAAAACTACAAATATCTGATAGCACTTTAAAGCGCTGGGCGAATGAACTAGAAGTGAGCGGGTATAAATTCGCAAAAGGTGCAAATGACAGTCGCGCATTTACCGCTCAAGATATACAAGCATTAGAAAAGTATAGGTATTTGACCAAAAAACAAAAAGTAAAAAAAGAAGAGGCCGCAACAGCTGTTGTAGAAGAGTTTAAAGAAAAAATGAGCGATTGGGCGCCCCCCGCTCATCAAGAAAATGAACTAACTTTGAATAGCTCACAAGTCGCTCAAACTTTAGAAACTTTTATGAGACAACTTCAAGAACAAGAAAAAACAAATCAACAAATTCTCCAAGAATTACAGTCTGCTAACGAGTTAAATAAAACTCTGTTATTGCAATATGAACAATTGAAACGAGATTTTGATGAAATGCGTGAATCACAAAAACTTATAGCCTCCACCCAAGAGCAAAAACAAGGATTCTGGTCTAGGCTCTTTTCAAAAAATAAAGACGTATGATGAAAAACTACATCATGCGTCTTTATTTTTGTTCCACTACACAAATTATTTTTCTTCAAAACTAAATTCTAATTTACTGTTTGCAATTTAAATCTTTTTTTATATTTTCTTGCATGTAAATGTCAAAATGTTTTTGGAAGCCGCCTTGCAAAGATTTGTTGTATGATGCGTAAGTCAAATCTTTGCATTATATGTATACCAGATTACTAGTTAAAAATTAACAGAATCGTTCGTTGGATTGTTTCATAAAAATTCTACTTTCTCCCCATATTTAAAAAAATATTAAACTCTATAGAATAGATTCTAAAAAATCTGTCCAAACTTGTAACCAAATTATACAAGTTTAGGAGAGATGAAAAGTGTTTTTCAAAGATAATAAAACCATATTAAAAAAATGGCTGGATCGTCATGGAATAGAACAACAAAAAATCGCACGTACTGCTGGTATTTCTTTACCAACAATGACAAAAGCTTGTCGTGACAAAACGTATATTCCAACACCCCTTGTAATGAAAAAACTCTTGAAAGTTATTAGAAAAATAGACCCTTACGCACAACCACATGATTTTTGGAAAATGTAAATAGGCACAAGAACCATTGCTCTTGTGCCTTTACTTTATCCGTACTGTTTTTGTAAATCGATCCAGGATCGGCCATACATGCGAGAATGCCTTTTTGTTAGAAAGCTATTATCATATTTTGGTTTAACCGGTGGCGCCATTTTACAAATGAACGATGGTTGCATTTCTCCCCCAGCTCTTACACTGATAATCGCATGATGTGCTGGTATTTTATATGCTTGTTCTAGTGAAATTGTATCCTCAAATCGATACTTAGATAATTCAAATGTCTTTGTATGATCGTTCATAAATAGGAATTGCTGTACGCCGCCACCTTGTAAATTCTCTTGTAATGACGGTTTCAATTTGTTCCAATGGTGAAATGCATAGATGCTTCCTAGTCTCTCTTTTCTGCCCTCTGTACCCACTCTACCCATCAATTTAGTTAATCCTTCACTTTCATATTGCTCGGGTTCATTAAAAATGATAAACGCCCCATTTTCTTGCTCTTTTTTAGTCATTAATAGCCTGGTCATGAAGGTTTTTAGTGTGATCCAGTGAACCAGGGTTTTTACTGCATGTTCCCCCAATCCCCTAGCATTTGGAACCCTTAAAATAATAACTTTTCCTTCTTGCATCCATTTACCAAAATCAAGTTCTTTCAATGGGTCTTGTGCAAAGATATCATACAATCTTTCATTCCCAAAAAAGCGGTTTAATCTGGTTATGATGGGATCACACTTATTCCCTAATTGTTCATTATCTCCCCACTGTATCAGCTCATTCGCAAGACGCAAATTCCCTTCATTCACTAATTCTTGAATACGATTTACCCGAAAGTCCTCATCTTCTATAATACGTTTAATATTAAATAGACTTCCTTTACTTGCTTTGGCCGCATCCGTTAAATATTTTTCACTTCGGCTTAATCCTTCAATTTGCATGAAATCAATCATTTCATCCGCAAATCTTGAAGCACCGTTCCGCCCTAGCTTTGTAATTACTTCTGTTAAATCTAGAGGTGGGATATAATCACTGTCGTTTAAATCCAGATCAATAATGTTTTCTGGTGGTAATGCATCACGAATCCCGTCTGCCATACCCCGCCCACCTTCTTCTACAATTGCATCTGGTATGATAAAACTAATCTTATGTTTTGTATTTCCCTCAATAACAAAATTCTTAATTGCTGTATCTTTACCAGCCCCTTGTCCTCCTATAAAGACGTAACCTCTATAAAAATTATCTGGATTATCTGTTGGCATATAGATTGGTATTTTTTGATCTTTCAATTCCGAATGTCCCAAAAATATTCCTTTCTCATCCCGCATAATCGCTGGTATCTCAATTTCAACTTTCTTTTTTACACTCAATGCATCTGCATATTTTCGTTGCAACTCTTTTACAGGCATTTGCAAAGCTAATTTGCTCATTTCATCGGTACTCATCAAATTTACATTCGGATCAAACTTTGTCTTGCTTGATAGTTCGAATGTATTTAATTCCTGTAATATTTCTGTTTGGCGTTTTCTCATTCTTATTTTTACGCCATGTAGTTCATTCGTTTCTGATAAATCCATCATAGAAAGTGCTAAGGTTTCCCCCATTGTCTCCCTGGTTAACCGATCATGAGAATGTGAGGCCACCCGTATACGCGTTTTAAAAACAGGCTGATTTCCTTTGTCATAACTCACACGATTTGTTCCAACTTCATCAGCGGTTGTATGCGCCTTTTTAATGATGTGCTCTTTGCTAAATTTTTTATCTGATTTAAAAAAAGCGTTCGAGAACGCCTGGAATGTATCAGTTAATAAATCATTTATTTCATTAATAACAGCCGCAACACCAATTTTAGCCCCTGTTACAAGTCGTTTGCCGCTCATATTAACCCTTTGGGGTGGTTTCCCCTTCTTTAACTTTTCAATGGCCCAGGAAGCGTTTTTCACCCATTTCTGACGGTTTTCCGCTTCATTACAGATACTCAATCGGCAAATGTCTCCATCATAACTTAGTTCATCAATAACACTTAAAATATTACCAATAGGTGTTTTTGTATCGTTGCTATTTGTATTTAAGGAAAAGATGTCATGTTTCAAATATCGCATTTCTTGTACGATTGTATTTTCATTAGAAATTTGCAAATCTGATATTTCGGCTTCCTTAATTGTCACACTCATTTTGTTCTCTAGTTTTCTTTTGAGCTTTAATGCTTGGTATTCGCTAGTTGCTACATAAAATTCAATTTTCTTCTGGCCCTTTTCCTGTTTGAAAACAACATCAAACCAGAAATAGTCCTTTTCACGATAATGAAATGTAATCCCTTTTCTTTCTATACGACTTCCCATACTTTCGTACATTTCATACATCTTATGGATCGCCCGCCATAAACGCTTTATATTATTAGATACATCCGCATGAGGAATAATCCGATATACAACCATTTTGTTTTTTTCTACTTGTAAAAATTGTTTTAAAGAATATATCTCTTTTCTTTTAAACCAGGATTTTTTTATTTTCTTAGGTTCATATAATACTGGCAAATATTCATTTTGTGCCAAAACAGGAAGGTTTGTATTTTCTTTATCGCATATAATAAAGCCTTCTCCCTGTATCATTTTTAGGCCCCTCCTAATATACATATTGCTAAGATAAGTCCGCCTGCAAAATAGGCAAGCGGCTTCATCATTCCACCTTTGTTTGTCATTGAACCTATCATGATAAATCCAGCTGTCACCAATGCACCATATCCCATAATATCGGGCAAATTTAGAATAAACCAATGACCTAATTCGCTTACTATATCAACCATAAATTCACCAACTGGCTTGAAAATCCATTCCATTTCCTTCCCTACAATAGCATCACTAAAATTATTTAATTGATCTAAAAAAGAACCCTCTTTTGCCTTTTCTCCAATATACCCAGCTGTATTAGCCGCAATCATTTTTCCATCTTCTAAAATGTATTTCACAAGGACCCCTCCTTTTAAATTCCCTTTAAAAAGTCTCTTATGTCAACCGCATGTCTAGCCAAGATATATCCACAACATGCACCAATTAAAATTTCTATTGCCTTTGTACGGTGACCCAATGCCCAGGCCGCGCCCGAAAAGATAATAACTAAAACTACGCCCGCATCAAACCCGTTCATAATGGCACTATGAACATTGCCAAACGTCCCGTTAACTCCCGCCGCAAATGTTACCTTTGGAAGTATTAATATTAATGAACTCCCTGTAGCGGTAAAAACCTTTTTAAGTACGTTCTTACTATGTGTTTCTTTATGTGCTTTCTTTTTATAACTTTGATCCATAAAAGAGCGAAAAGAAATCGTTTCTGTCTTAGTCATGATGCAACACCCCTCGTATAAATTTAAAAGAACTACACATACTACTTATAAATGAAAAGTAGGAGGTCTAACGATATGCATGTTGCAATTGCTGTCGCTGTAGGCGCGATTATTGGATCACTTGTTAATGTTTTTGTTGGGTAAAAATACAGGCAGTGAGCTTTTTGAAGGCTCCTGTCTTTTTGTTTGCGCCTTAATTTGTTCAATACGTGCCGCGGCACTTAATTTCTTCTTTCCTGTTACACTCTGTTCGTCTTGTCGAATTGGTGAAGGTACTTGTTTTCTATCCTCTTCGCATGTTATTTTTTTATGTTTATCGGGTATATCGTTCCAGATCAATTTCTTTACATAACCCGAAAAATTTTTACGCTTTACATGTTGTAACATGATCCGATCCTTTTCATTCTTCTTATTGAATGCTACAGGTTTACTAAACTTTGATCTTTCCATTCTGTTCACCCTCCCCGATGTGACCGATAATATCGGTATTACTAAAACGTATTCCTTTCTGTTTGTACGTTATTCACCTTTTTATACAAAAAAATTCTCTACTTTTTTTTAAAATCGATATGAGCGGTAATATCACTTTTCCCATAAAAAAATGACCCTTTTAAGCCACATTTTTAATCATTAGCTATCAGCGTGCTTTACGCTATTAGCTATATGCCGACAGTATGAAACTTGTGCAAGTACAACACGAAAAAGAAGCGTCTTCTCAAAAATTCCGAAATATAAGAATTTTAAAATCGTATCAAAGTATAAAATGTTATAATTATACTGTTCCTTTTGCATCCATGAGAAGGATTTTAAAACCGTAAGACACTTAGAGAGGGGAAACAACTATGTCACTTTTACAGCAACATTTTGAAGAAAGAAGAGAATACATTTTCAATCGTCTTAAACAACCAGAATACATAGAAAGAAGCATAGAAAAAGTTCGACAAGCTCAAAAAGAGATCAAAAATACAGTGCGAACGATTAAAGATTTGTTACTCTTAGACAAAACAACTGATCCTTGTTTACCAGAGGTTGCTCAATTTTCTCTTCAACACATTACAAATTCAGAGTCATTTGAGAATGTCAAAAACCTGGTTCCATCCTCTATAAAAAAGTTAAGTGAAGAAGAACGCGCAAAAGTATTAGATGAAACATTAAGCGTAGCAAACCAAGTCATGAATTTAGAGCGTACTGTTTTTATCATGATGTTTAATGCAAAAGAAAAAATCCTCATGGATTCTTATAAGAAGAAGCGTAGATCACAAACAGAGCTTCATTATGATGTTGCTGACAAAGAAGGATTTGACAAAGCGTTTTATGAAGAGCGTATTGATTCATTACGAAATGACATTCGTGTAATATCTTTCAAAAAGCTATGTGAGAATGAACCCGCACCAGAGGACTTAGAACTATTCAAACAACGTTATGAAACAATTGTTTTACCAAAGATTCAAGAGATTGTTTCCTTAATTGAACCAAGTTTAGTAGATATAGACGTATTTTTAAATCCTGTTATCCAATATGGTGTAGGAGAAATCACCTTAGATGAAATGATTCAAAAACTACACAAAAATCTTTCTTTATTTCATGAATTATCAAAAGTTGAATATTGTCCAACAGTTGAACTAACAGTAAAAGAATATGTATTCTTAGAAGCTATGAACAGTTCAAAAAAAGGAGAGGAGTTGCAACCATCTAAATGATGCATACACAAGAAAAATTTTATGAGAAGTTAATAGAAGAGAAGAAAGAAGTAACGATTTTTCTAATAAATGGTGTCAGAGTACCTGGAAAAATTATCGCTGTTGATAAATTTTCGGTACTAGTTTTAAGCAATGGAAAGCAACAGTTCCTTTATAAACAAGCAATTTCGACTGTTTCTTTATAAAACACAACTAATATAAAAATCTTGAAATTATAACATTTTTATCCTTTCACGAATGTATCTCACTTCAAAAAATTCCATACATAATGTACTCTTAGATATAAGAGTTAGTTTTTTCCTTTAGGGCAAGGCTGGTTTCAGCCTTGTTTTTTGTTTACATATTTTTGGATACAATTTTCTTCAGATTCTATGTATAAAGGAATTTAAAGTTAAATTTAAAAAGATTTCATTAAAATAAGGTATAATGGAGATTTTAATTATTTAATGGAGGCAAAATTATGGAACGAGTCGATGTAGTATATGCGCTTATTTATGATGATACAAACAGTAAAATTCTTATGGTCGGAAACAAACGTGAAAATGGTAGTGAATGGAGCCTCCCAGGAGGAGCAAGAGAAAGTGGAGAAACATTGGAACAGGCAGTTATCCGTGAGACATTTGAAGAAACAGGGTTAACAGTTGAAATTAAAGATATATTTGCGATTAACGAAAAATTTTTCCCGCATGCACATGCTGTAATTTTCACCTTTGTAGCTAGAATAGTCGGAGGCGAAATATCTATTCAAGACAAAAATGAAATCACTGATATTAGTTGGATAAACATAAAGGAAGCGGAAGAAATTATGTTTTACTTTCCTAATGGCGTTCAAAATTTATTAGAAAAAGGACTAGTAGCTCCTTATTACTTCCAAACTAAGTAAAACAAAAAGAGCAATTACATACTTTAAAACATTTAGAAAGCTAATTCTATCTATATATTAAGAAAGAATTAGCTTTTTGGTATTTTTTTCTTAGCGTATTTTTTTCCGAATTGCTATATGTACTCCTAGTAGAAAAGTGTCTTTTTACTTATAATGGAATATATAACTTAATCAATTAATAAGGGGAATGTAGCATGGTACAAAGTATTAATCACATTTGTTTTTCAGTCTCAAATCTAGAGAAAGCCATTGAGTTTTATCAAAATATACTTCAAGCAAAATTATTAGTAAAAGGTAGAAAGTTAGCTTATTTTGATTTAAATGGTTTATGGATTGCTTTAAATGTCGAAGAAAGTATACCAAGAAATGAAATTCAGCACTCATATACACATATAGCTTTTACTGTAACAGACAATGCATTTGATTCTTTAAAAGAAATATTAATCCAAAATCATGCTAATATCTTACCTGGACGAGAGAGAGATGAACGAGATAAACGGTCTATTTATTTTACAGACCCAGATGGTCACAAGTTTGAGTTTCATACTGGTACTTTACAAGATCGTTTACAATATTATAAAGAAGATAAAAAGCATATGACTTTTTACAGATAAAAAAACTAGTAAAATACTAGCTTTTCGCTTTGGAGATAATATAAAGTTTTAGCTTGATAGCGATCTGTCTGTACCCCTTAAAGAAAAAGGTGGATATGAGATTACTACATGACATAATTGAAGATAAAAAAATGAGGATAAAAAAAGAATCCTTAATTCAATAAGGATTCATAACAGGAAGATAAGAGACAGATATAGAAATAAAAAGAATTAATTATATTATAATTCAAAAATATGAAAAGCCATATTGAGAAAAAAACATCGGATTGAATTTTCTGATTAATAACTTTAAAATAAAAACGAGTTGTAGTAATAAGCTGTCATTAAACCCCTTACGCTAAAAAGATAGGCTCTCTTGTTTTTTTTGCATGAGAGCCTATCTACATTCGGGAACTACCTCTCATTATTATAAAGAAATAATCCATATAAAACCAATAGGTTTTTTGATATTAAAGCGCTACATTTTTTATATTCTATGTTAAAATTAGTGATTGAGGGTACAATTTTTCAAGAGAAAAAGGCAAACAATATAAATACTTTCTGAAAGTGTTCAATTCAAGTTCAACAAAAAGCATTTGTTATTCTATAACAAATGCTTTTTGACAAATTACATTCTTTTTTATAACATAAAAAAGGAATTGAGTGTACCAGACTCAATTCCTTCGGTGAAGTCATTTGCCAACGAATACCTGGTGAAAGAATCCTTCTTTTATGATTGGATTCTTTTACTTTGTTTTGAGCATAAAACGTAATATTGTATATGCCATTTTTCTTGCTGAACATCCTCGTTTAATCGCTAATTGTTGTAAGAGCTTATGTTGAAATGGTGTTAATTCAAATTCGATAAAATGCTGAAAAGCATGAGACTGCTGAACAGGTACATCCTCCATATAAATATAGTCTAACCCTTCTGTTACTAACTCTAATGCGATTTGATCTAAGCTTTCATTATAAAGTGCTAATTCTTCCAACCTTTCATATAAATGTGGTTCTAAAGAAATCAATAATTTTTTATTTTCTTTTCGAAACTTCTGCTTTTGACCTTTCCAATACTGTTGCTCTTGCATAACTGCATGTAACATTTTAATTCCCCCTATTTATAATTTGAATTTGTATTTCACCCTTAAAATCAAAGCCCTATTTTTTGCTTCTTACAATATCAACAGCGGCTAAACAGGCGGCTATCCCAAGACGCTTTTCACTATATATTTTCTTGTTCACTGTTAGGTACCAGCACCCATTTTCTTTTATGCTCAATAGATCGTCATATTGCCTCCCTAATTTTTCTAGAATAAAAGTGGATTCCTCAACAGGATTGAAATATTCAATCGGCATTCTGATAAATGGCGTACGATTCTTACCCCAATATGTACCGCATGTTTCAAGCCCCAAAAACTCTTTTGCAATGACATAATCTAGCCTTTCTGTTGCAACAGATAAATCATGATATGGTATCCACCAATTCGAATCACTCATGGCCACAAACTCTTTTGCAATACTGTTGTATAAGATTTGACAGATACTAATACCTTCAAAGTCATCTTGTGTGACAACAAAATCGGACTGTCTTAATTTGTGCCCGTTTTTATCCGTTGTACCAATTTCAAATTCTTCACTTTTCAATAATTGAACTGTTTTCATCACATGAAATTCCCCCTTTATTTCCTAAATGAACATGCTAAAATATTTTTGAAGGCATCTTATTTCTTGTGCCCTTCACCAATACGATCACTCATCACACTTCCCCTTTCTGTTGCTTTATAGCAATGGAAAGGGATTCTTTTGTAAAGCGGCTTTTACTCTCTTGCATAGCATTTTGAAGCAATTTCAACTTTGTTTCTTTGCAAAGAACTCTCCATACAGATACACCGATTTTCATTTTCTTGCCTCCCTTTTATACTTCTTCTCCACACTCATGACAAACTGTTATAGATTCATCTGTTCCCTGGATTTCGATTGTTTGATTATCTCCATGCTTACAAGAATTCTCTTTGTCTTCTATCTGTTTTTTCATGTAAATTACAACTTCTTCAATGCAGTAATAACATAGTCTTCCTAACGCAAATCCTTCCGCGGCAATTTTCCCACACGCTCTACATTTGTAATCTTCCATGTGATTGCTCCTTTCTTTCTTAAAGGACTAATTCACTAAGCTCACAGCAATCAACGCACTAATTAAGATCAAACCAATAAATTGCATGGTACTCTTTAATGATTGAATCAATGTGTTATCTCCTTTCTAGAAGGATTGTTTTGAAAATAGGCATTTTTCTGGCTTTCCTCTAAAATCCATATAAGATACCCGAAAATAAGTAAGTGAAAAGCATCATAAAAATGGAGGTTGCAAAGAAACCATAAAACCAAATCTGATCGGAAACATTTTCTTCAATACCAAAATAACGATTTAACTTTTTGTAATTTTCTGAAATAGATAAGTAAAATTTTTTGAGGAATTTAAATTTAAGGTGAGGTTGTGTTAAAATAGGCTCACCAGACGTAATTTTAATAAGGATTTGTTTCATAGCCATTCTTCCTTTCTTAAATTATGTTGGCCCATAAGAGGAAGGTGTTTTTCCAGGCTGGCAGGCGCGGAAACATCTTTCTCTTTTGTTTTTTTACTTTTTATTTTTAGGTTCACCAAACCATTCATGCATTGCATCAATCGATACAAGCCAAGACTTTTGATCCCGTTTATATATGCGGTTCGGATCACGCGGCGGTTCAAAATATTTAATCAAACCGCGTTCAATCATACTATCAATTTGTTCTTCTTTTGCTAAAGATGGTTTTACTTTGTTTTTTACTGTTTCATAGGGTATTCCCCATCTTATAGCCGCTTCTTGAAGAAACATATACTTATCAATTTCCTTCATTAACAAATCCCTTTCTAAATCTATAAATATTTTTCTATGAACCTCCTTTCAATTCAAATTTAACCTATATAGGTTAAAAGTTCAAGTGTTTTCCTATTTTTTCTTTCGGTTTTTTTCGACAAATAAAAAAGCCCTATCAAGATAGGACTTTTTTACCTTCCAATATTTCGTTTGGAATTTCTGTAATGAAATTTATAAAGTAATCTGGTTCTAATCCAGAAGTATCCCAGTCTATTTGCTCTCTTTCAACTGAATTTTGTTCATCTGGATAAACACGCCATATATTTTGTTTCACTTTTGAATTTATCCATAAATCATCGTAGTTACTCATTAAAGAATCAAATACAAAATGAACTTTTCGCTTTCGAAGGTCTTTTTTAGGAAAGACCCCATAATTCACTAATAGCACATATGGGACATATTTTAGTGTTAACCCCTTATAAGCCCATATATTTCTTTCATCTGCTTTATCAATCATTTCTTTAAACTCTTTTTTATATAAAAATGCTTCATTTCCTTTTTGATTACCTTTCATAATCTCTTTGCATTTTTGATAAATTGGCCATAAATTAGCAACTACTTCTCTTTTGATCCTCTTTGCATTTTCTTCATCTTTTTCTGTAGGGTGAAGATGTTCATACTTTTTACGTCCATCTTTTATAGTAGGACAATTAGAATGCTTGTAATGTGCGAAATGATCTTGTCTATTTGGTGTAGCGTCAGCTCTCACATATACAGCTGTATTGCATACTTCACATGATGCGTCTTGATCTGGATATTTTATTTTCCATTTAGACACGTGAATTTCTTCATTTGTTTCTGGATCAATAACATAATATCCCATGATACTTCCCCCTTGTTTATTATAATTACCTTTATTTTACCATTTATTTTTCTTTATTTTCAAAAAAATAAAGAGCTATGTATATACATGGCTCTTTATTAGTTAATCACAGCTGGAACTTCCAGCATCACTAGAAGAAGAATCACTACAATTACTTGATGAATTATCATGATGTGAGTGGAATGTGGATGTAGTTATAACAGGTGATATATAGTTCAAATTATCATCTGTATAAGTAGAAGATTTTGCGGATTTCTTACGTTGTTTACTCTTAAATGGTGGTGAATCATTATAATAAACTTCATCATATCGATTTTCAAACGCATCTTTTCGTAATTCTCTAAGTTGCATCTTTTTACTTTCCTGTCTTTCCTCAATCTGCTGAACCTTCTTTTCTAAAAAACGATATAAAAGTCTTATAAAGCGCCATACCAGGAATATAACTATACCGAAAATACAAGACAGTTTTATAATTGTCATAGCCCTGTCCCCCTTATTTCACAACAATCTTCACTTTTACACCGTCTGGTAATTTCTCCACTTTATTTCCAATGTACGAACCAGCACCACGATTATCAGCTGGTTTTATATGCCTAACACTTGCACCTTTTCCTCCCTCAAAACACATGGCCATGGGATATTCATCTCGATCATATCCCTTTTTCGTTGGAACATTTGCTAAAGATTGTTTTCTTCTTTCAGCGGCTCCATTCCGATCAATTGTACAAATATCTGTCTTTCCGTTTGCAATCGCATCTTTAATATGTGCCGCGGTTTCTGGATACTTATTTGACGGAAATTCTATAACTTGTGCAATATCTTGTGATCCACTTGTTTGTTTTGCAGGATTTGAGTTTTGAATTGCTGAACATCCTGTAAATAACAACCCTACCGTTAAAAAACTGCTTATAATCCCTTTGAATTTCATTGTACTCCCCCTTTTTATTCAACACCTGGCTTTTCATCACGTTTTCTTTGAGCTTCTACAAATTCCTAATTGTACCATTTGAAAATATGTTCAAAATAAAGAGTTTGTTCACCTTTATATGGAAATCATCTTTTTTTTATAAAAATCAAATCCCAAAATACGATAAGACCTAACAAAAAGCCTAACAAACTCCAAAAATTGAGTATCAAAACAACACATCTCCTTTCTATCGAATAATACTTTTACATTAATTGAGTATTAGTCAATCAATTTCATAGCACTGCGGTATTTTTCTGAATCAGTCACTTTAAAACACCGCGGTGTTTTATGAGTAAGTCATTTAAAATAAATTTCTACTGGTGCAACTGGCACTGGAAAACCAACCTCATTTACATTGATTATAGGTGTATCTAATCCATCAATTGGTTTAGCTATTTTTACACACCTTTCATATTTCTTTTAATTTTTACAACCCTAATAATTAATAAAATCTGTATTAATAATAAAATCCAGGGAACAGCATAACTAACAACTATAGACCAGCTAGGAAGAATAAGTGTTTTCTCAATCAAATAAACCATAAGTGTAGTGGCAATAATAGATATTGTAAAAAAAAGGATAGACGCATAGATTTTATTTAATTGTTCATTCAAACCTGTCAGTTCTTTATTCTTCATATATCTTTACCTCCCAAACAAAATTTAAATTGTAATACAATAACACTTTACTTAAATTTCACTAAGAGCAAAATCATACAATGCATCTACAACATTCTCTACAAGATGATAAGAAACATACTTCTCCAACGCTTTCATTAACATAGGCTTTTCATCTTTAAAATCAATCGCATAATCCATTAAGAAACTCCAATTCCAGGATGGAATTGCAATCAAACAACTATTTTTCATCTCATGTTCGCAAAAATATACCGTTGGTGATCCACATTCTTTTAATACTTCAAACTCGACACACTTCATCCGTACGCCCTCCATTCTTTATTACTTAGTTTACAAATACCGTCTTATAACTTTTCTCTTTCTGCCCTCCATGCTTATTCCCGCATTTCGGACAATAAGGACCATCATTTTTCTTTTTACAATCTCTTACGTCCCCTCGTGGCAACGGAAAAATAAATTGACACATCTCACAAGTGAATTTTTTCTTTGGTAAAGTATTTAGCAAAAAATTAATAACTACATCCACCACAAACAATATCCTCCTTTTCGTTCTTACAACGTAAAGTCTTCCATTGTCTTTCGAATCTCGTCAGCTTCTACACCTATATATTGTAACGTTTGCCCTTGTGTCGCATGACCAAATAATTTCATTAAATAGTAGACATCTTTCTTTCTCTGGTAATAGTGATATCCAAACGTTTTTCTCATACTATGTGTTCCCCATTGTTCCGAATCAATACCGCAAGCCTCGGCCGCCTTATGCAAGAAAGTATGTGCCATTTGTCTTGTAATTGGTTTATCTCCTTGACGACTTGGAAAAAGCCAATCAGAATCAGCACGATTACTTGTGTATTTCGCGATTTCTTGTTGTAAGACTGAATTGAAATACACTTCTACCGTTGTATCTGTTTTTTCCATTTTAATTTTCATGACATCTTTTCCACGAACATCTTTTACACGTAATCGTAAAATGTCACTGATACGTAAACCTGTATTAATTCCAAAGTAAAATAAAAAGTAATTTCGATATGAGGAATTTTGTAGTAACCAATCTTTCATTTGTTCAATTTTTTCTAATGAACGAATCGGCTCTTTTGCTCCAGGTTTTCGTCCTCCTTTCGCCATAAAACACGACCTCCTAATACGATGCTGTTATCTATAATATGTAAAACTTACCTTAACTATAACTTTATTTTGTTAAACTGACAATCTTTTTCTTTTCATTTTATAGCGAAAAAAACCAGTAATACCATAGAAAAACGCATGATATCACTGGTTCTTATGAGTTTAACATTTTGTATCTTTTGTAAAACTCATTTGTCGCAAGCAATAAATTCATAAACCTTTTCTATTTTAATGAAAAGTATTCAAATTCAAGATTTATTGTTCGAAGTGCTATATTATTATAGAGGGCTTAAAAAGAAAGCATTCAAATGCATTGTAACCAATAATATTTGTGGTTTTCTGAATTTTCCTTATGTTCTGTTATATTAAGAGTAGATACCTTAGAAAGGAGCCAACCCCTATGAGCTTGGCAAACAGCATACTTCCTTCAATACATACAATGGAGGAGGCAACACAACGTTTTAATTCATTCCAATTAAGAAAGGAGCCACAATCTATGGGCTTAGCAAAAGGAATATTTCCTTCGATACCTACAATGGAGGAAGCAACACAACGTTTTAATTCATTCCAATCAAGAAAGGAGCCACAATCTGTGGGCTTAGCAAAAGGAATACTTCCTTCGATACCTACAATGGAGGAAGCGACACAACGTTTT
>NZ_JBQAHZ010000031.1:0-56241 GCF_051917185.1 Bacillus cereus group sp. MYBK108-1 | reverse complement strand
CGGATTAAATCCTTGAACGAGCGTTAACTTTAAATCCTTCGTAAATTTTGTCATACAAAAAACTGCACCTCCAATTGTTAGACTGTGTCTAACAATTGGGGTGCAGTTCATTGCAGAATGGCTTTTTTGTTCATATTCCGTTCATAAACTTTGCGTAAAATGATTGCAGCGAATATGGAAAGTTTACAGCAGGAGGAATATAATGAAGAAATTCTATAATGCGGCATGTAGTTACTTATTGGTTTATGATTTTGCTAAAAAAGTCATTTAAATAGATAGGAGTGGAAAGTATGATAGCACTTTTATCAAGTGTCGTAGCAGTTTGTATGGCTGTTGGGGTAATGTTTCTACGTTTTAAAGCAGCGAAAAAGCCGGTAACGAAAAAGAAAATTATATTACCACCAATTTTTATGAGTACAGGCGCGATGATGTACTTTTTACCAGAGTTTCGATTAACATCGTTAGAAATAGTTGAGGCAATTAGTATAGGGCTTATCTTTTCTATTTTTCTTATTAAAACAACTAAGTTCGAAATAAAAGGCGAACATATATTTATGAAACCGTCAAAAGCATTCATATTTATTTTAGTAGGCTTATTAGCTGTACGCGTGGCATTAAAGTCATATTTAAGCCAATCAATTGATTTGGCAGAGTTAAGCGGAATGTTTTTCTTACTTGCATTTGCGATGATTGTGTCGTGGAGAATTGCGATGTATCGCTCGTTTACTAAATTAGAAAAGACAATAAACAGAGCTGGAATTTCTATATAGGAAATCCAGCTCTGTTTATGTTTTATTAAAATTCTTTAGCGCGGAACTCATTTGCTTAATTTTAAACGTATTTGAGCATCTTGTAATGCGGCTGGTGTAACGTTAAGACCATTTTGATCAACAATTTTTGTGTTTAATAAAATGGAATCTAAGCTTCCACGAAATGTTTCTGTATAGTTTTGACGTAACATTTGTTGTTCTTGTTTTTCATCAACTGTTAATCCAGATGTTCTTTCTTTTTTTGATAATTCATTAATACGGAATAAAATGTTTTTCATTTGATTCACCTCTAGTTAGATTTAATTATATTAGTTACTTACTAATATATAGTTATTGTAACGCTTAATTTTTATTATGTCAACACCATCTAAAAGGTTAAAAATTGACGAAAAATTATAACAATAATAAAATGAATAACAGAGGACAATTAGCTTTACAAGCATACATAGAACACTAGGGGGATTATTATGAAATCAACATTTTTTGCTCAAAATAGAGAAAGACTAACGAAAACATTACCTGATGAATCCGTTACGATTTTATTTGCGGGACAAGCACCGCATATGTCAGCTGATGCACATTATAAATTTGTACCGAATCGTAATTTTTACTACTTAACGGGAATCGATGAACCAAATGTTATTTTAATGCTGAAAAAGTTTGGGAATAGTGTAGAAGAGACACTTTTCATTGAAAAATCAGATCCAGTAATGGAAAAATGGGTTGGGAAGACAGTTTCTAGCGAAGAAGCAGAGGGAATTTCAGGTATAAAGAAAGTTTTATATTTAGATAGCTTTGAAAAAGCAGTATCAAATATACTCTTTACAGAAAATGCGAAGCATCTATATTTAGATATAGAACGTCGCGAGTGGAATGGTACGGAGACAAAAACATTAGCATTTGCTAAACATGTAAGAGAAAAATACCCACACGTAACAATTGGTAATGTATATCCGAACATTTGTGAATTACGAGTATTTAAAACAGAGGAAGAAATTGAAATTATTAAAGAAGCGATTGCTGTAACGAAAGATGGTATTTACAATGTGTTAAAAAATGCAAAAGCAGGCATGATGGAGTATGAATTAGAAGCTCAATTTGATTTTACACTGAAATCATCTGGCATTAAGCACCATGCGTTCAATACAATTTTGGCGAGTGGGAAAAATGCTACAGTTCTTCATTATGAAGATAATGATGCACAAATTCAAAATGGTGACTTAGTATTACTAGATTTAGGTGCTCAAAAAGACTACTATAACGCTGATATTAGTTATACATTCCCGGCAAATGGAACATTCTCTAGTCGTCAAAAACAAATTTATAATATTGTATTAAAAGCATTAAAAGAAACAACAGCGCTTATTAAGCCAGGATTAAAGTTCGCTGCATTAAATGAGCATACAAAAAAGGTACTGGCAGAAGAGTGTAAAGCAATTGGTTTAATTCAAGAAGATGAAGAGTTATCAAAATACTATTATCATGGTGTCAGCCATTTCCTTGGTTTAGATACACATGATGTAGGAACATATAAAGATAGAATGTTAGAAGAAGGTATGGTTATAACAATTGAACCTGGTCTTTATATTGAAGGAGAATCAATTGGAATTCGTATTGAAGATGACATTCTTGTAACGAAAGACGGGTATGAAAACTTGTCAAAAGATATCATTAGGGAAGTTGAAGAAATTGAAGAATTTATGAGTGTAAATAATGAACATGTAAAAGGAAACCAAGCTGTAGTTAAATAATAAAAGAGTCATCACTAATTTATTTGAACTTTATCTCGAATCGTGGACAATTAAAAAATCCATGATTCGGGATAGGGTTCTTTTCTTCGAAATACTAATCTTTAATTATTAATCCTAATAAAGTAGCAAACTGAACAGCTTGATATGTTGATACTTTACATCCTCTTAAATCGTTCACTGAAACTGTAAGTGTATCAAAGGTAGAAGAACTAATATCTATCCCCTTCAGTGATGTCTGATCAAAATTAGCTTCATCAAGACTACATAATTGGAATTCAACTTTTTTAAGTTTACAGTCAAAAAAATCTGCATTATTTAATGAAGTTTCATTAAATATAATTTTTTCTAGTTTGGAATTTCCAAATGCTGCTAAATTCAAAATTGAATTCTCAAATTTAACATTTCCTAGGCTAGATTCTGTGAAATTTACTCCGATTAATTTACTATTTTTAAATTCGACTCTGTGAACAGAAGAATTGCTTAAATTAACATTTGATAAATCACAGTTTTCAAAACAAACATCTGTAATATCAATATTGCTAAAGTCTGTATTAGTGAATTTACAATTCTTTATCACTGCATCATACAATCGCACTCTATCTACACATTCATTTTCGAAAGTGGAGTCTATAATTTCACAGACTTCTAATGTTGGATCTTCTTCATAAAAAATATCTTGAAAATTCTTTGAAGATAACTCTGGTGAAATTTTTGGTCTATCAATTTTCATCGTATATCAATCCTCTTCTATTTGATATATTTGTGTAATTTGAGTCCATTGTCTGTAAAGAACATTAGTTCTTATTATACAAAAATCTAAGTTCTTTTGTGAAGAGCATTTTAGCTACATTTTTCTTATTTAATAATAGCAGTGTTATTGTTTCTTAAGAAATAACGTCAAAACAAATACGAGAACGGCTAATATAGTCGCTACAAGGAAAGCATTATGTATTTCTAAAATATTCGCCTCTTGTAATGTCTCCGCTTTTAGTAATCTTCCAATTAGCTTACGTAAGATCTAATTACATCTCCTTATTTTCTTGAAAATCAACTTCTATAATGATTTTGAAAAAGAAAAAGGGGGGATTTTCCATGAAGCGATTTGTATTAGCAGTCATTACAGTCTCTGCAATATTTTTAATTGCTGCCTGTTCTGTGACGACAAATACAACAAATGATCATAAAAATATGAATGATAAAAAAACACTACAGACTGAAACAGCTATAACACCATTGAAGGTTGAAAAAGGACCAGAAGTTACTTTAATAGCGAAAGAAGAAAAGCAAAAATTAAGTAACGGTGTTGTTGTTCCAGTCTGGACATTTAATGGCTCATCTCCTGGTCCAGAAATTCGGGTGAAAAAAGGTGAAAAGGTGAAAGTGACATTAAAAAATGAATTATCTGCACCAGTATCTATTCATTGGCATGGATATCCTGTCCCAAATAACATGGATGGAATTCCAGGTGTGACACAAGATGCAGTTGAACCAGGAAAAAGTTTCACTTACGAATTTGAAGCGAACGTACCAGGAACGTACTGGTATCACTCGCATCAAGATTCTGTAAATCAATTAGATAGAGGTTTGTATGGAGCGCTCATTGTAGAAGATACAAAGGAAAAATATGATAAAGATTACACATTAATGTTGGATGAATGGGTTACAGATAAAGAAGAAATGAATAAGCAGTTAAAAGAAATGACAAAAGGGCAAATAGGTAATAAATCTAAAGGTAATGAAAATGGGGAAAAGAATGATGATAAGAACGGCATGGATCATTCTGATATGAACATGGGCAGTGATCAAAAAGACTCTAGTAATATGGAAGGAATGGACCATGGAAATATGAAGATGGAAGGTCATGATATGAGTATGTACGATTTATTCACAATCAATGGAAAAAGCGGTGATTTAGTAGCGCCATTAAAAGTGAATAAGGGAGATAACGTTCGTCTTAGACTCGTCAATGCTGGTTATCTATCACATGATATACATGTTCATGGCCATGATATAAAAGTAATTGCGACAGATGGTCAACCAATAAACGATCCAAAAGTTATAGGGGATAAAGTAATTTCAATTGCACCGGGTGAACGTTATGATGTTGAATTTACTGCTAACAATTCGGGGAAATGGTATGTTGAAGACCATTCAGAAAATAAAGGTGCAAAAGGAATGAAAGCTGTTATTGAATATGATGGCAGCAAAGAGATGAAAGATAAAGCAGATGAAAAAGAAAAATTACCGAAATTAGATATGACGAAATATGGTGCTAAAAAATTAGGTAGTTTCACGTTAAATCAGCAGTATACTGCCACATATAATATGGACTTAAATACGCAAATGAATGGAAATGAAATGGTATATACAATTAACGGAAAGGTATTTCCAGATATTGACCCAATTCAAGTAAAAAAGGGTGATTTAGTAAAAGTAGAATTAGTAAATGGTTCTAAAATGGACGATCATCCAATGCATTTACATGGTCACTTCTTCCAGTTATTGAGTAAAGATGGAAAACCGATAGAAGGTTCTCCAATTGTGAAAGATACATTGAACTTAAAACCGGGAGAAGAATATGAAGTAGCCTTTGTAGCAGATAATCCGGGCGATTGGATGTTCCACTGTCATGATTTACACCATGCTTCAGCTGGGATGGTAACAGAAGTAAAATATACAGATTACAAATCGGATTATGTTCCAAACCGAAACATTCCTAATAAGCCAGAGTAATATTAAGCAGTTATCCTATGGATAGCTGCTTATTCATTTTTGTTGCAAGTACTAATGTATATGTTGATTATGCTCAGGTGAAGGTGAAGGAGTATGATCTGGGAATGTCGCGAATACGGCAACGATAATTACTACACTAATTGAAAGGAATAACAAAAAACGACGTTGGATAAAAGTAGAAAAGTTCTCCGATAACAATTGAATCACACAGGACATAGTAATCGTTATAGTAAGTAAAAGGCTAATGAACAATATACTATGAGCTTGTTGAGCGTTTAACATTTCTGTAATCATTGCTCCCATCATACTTGCCATTAATCCAGAGAACATTCCTTCTAAAGCAGTATATAGGTGAAAACGTAGACCCACTAAAAAACCGATAAAACCACTAATTAAAATAGCAAGTAAAGTAGAATATAGTAATTCCCCCTTAAAGAGAATGCCTAAATAAAAACCAATACTTAAACCGATACTCATACTAAAAGACATAATAAATACCATATACTCCATTAGGGTACCCTTACGTTTAGAAATATTGGATGTAATAAGAATTGAGGTACAGCAAAGTGTTAAGGTAGTTAACGTATAAGCAAACATTATGATACCTCCTTGTCCTATCGTTCATTTCATCATATGTGTACTTATGATAATTTATATCTGCATATTATCTGCACAATTTCATAGATGTAAGCAAAGGAACGCTTGATTTTTTAGGGCGTCTTTTTTAATTGTAAGCATGTGAAAGAAATTGTTATATTATGAGTTTCTATTGTGAAGCCATAAAGAATAAGCGTATAATATTATAGGTCTCCCATTTGCGAGACAAACCGCGAATGATAAATAAGATTGTTGTTTTATCATCGCTTCTAAACATATAGACAATGAAAGTAACACTGGAATACAGATAGGGAGTTATAAAATGAAATTAATTATTGCCGAGAAACCAGATCAAGGGTTGGCTCTTGTTTCACAGTTTAAATATCGCCGGAAAGATGGATATTTAGAGGTAGAAGCGAATGAGTTATTTCCAAATGGAGCGTACTGTACATGGGCAATTGGTCATTTGACGCAGTTATGTAATCCAGAGCATTATCACGCAGAGTGGAAAAAATGGTCACTTAATACATTACCGATGATTCCAGAGCGTTTTCAATTTGAAGTAACAAAGTCAAAGTATAAGCAATTTAACGTTGTGAAACAGCTGTTACATAATCCACAGGTAACAGAAATTATTCACGCAGGCGATGCTGGGCGTGAAGGGGAACTAATCGTACGAAATATTATTAATCTTTGTAACGTGCAAAAGCCTATGAAGCGTCTATGGATTTCGTCTTTAACGAAGCAAGCTATTTATCAAGGGTTTAAAAATTTACTTGATGAATCAGATACAATTAATACGTATTACGAAGCATACACGAGATCTTGTGCTGACTGGGTTGTTGGCATGAATGCATCACGTGTGTTTAGTATTTTGTTAAAGAAAAAAGGAATGAATGATGTATTTTCTGCTGGTCGTGTCCAAACACCAACGTTAGCATTGATTGTAAAGCGTGAGAAAGAAATTGAAAACTTTAAGTCAGAGCCTTTCTGGGAAGTGTTTGCAACCTTTAATATAGAAGGAAAGAAATATGACGGGAAATGGGAGAAGGATAATGAATCCCGCTTAAAAGACCCTGATATGGCGAATAAAATTGCGTCATTTTGCCAAGGGAAACCGGCTGTTGTGAAGGAAATGAAAACGGAGCGTAAAGAGTTTCAGCCGCCGCTTTTATTCAACTTATCATCACTGCAAGCAACGGCAAATAAAGCCTTTAAGTTTTCACCGAAAAAGACGCTTGATATAACGCAAGCACTCTATCAAAAAGGGATTGTTTCTTATCCACGTTCAGATTCTAACTATGTTACTCAAGGAGAAGCAGCGACTTTCCCTGATATTTTACAGAAGTTAAGTCAGTTTGATGAATATAAAGGTTTATTACCGGCTCCGGTTGAATCCATTATGAACAATAAGCGTTATGTAAATGAAAAGAAAGTAACAGATCACTACGCGATTATTCCGACAGAGCAAGTTACAAACCCAAGCAGACTATCAGGTGATGAAAAGAAAATATACGATATGATCGTAAGAAGGCTTATTGCAGCTCATTATGAAGTTGCAATCTTTGACTATACAACGATTGTAACGCTTGTAGATGAACGTGCTGAATTCATTTCAAAAGGAAAACAGCAAATTCAAGAAGGTTGGCGTAAAGTTATTTTCCAAGACGATAAAGATGACGAAACCATTCTTCCAATTGTAGCTGAAGGTGAAGAAGGAAAAGTTGTAAAGGTGAAAGTGAAAGAAGGGAAAACACAGCCACCGAAGCGTTATACAGAAGGACAACTTATTACGTTAATGAAAACAGCCGGTAAGTATTTAGAGAATGAAGAGCTAGAGAAGGTATTGAAGAAAACAGAAGGTTTAGGTACGGAAGCGACCCGCGCGGGTATTATTACGATGCTGAAAGACCGTAAATATATAGATGTAAAGAAAAACCAAGTGTATGCGACTGATAAAGGAAAAGTATTAATTACCGCAATTGGTGACAAAATACTAGCTTCACCGGAAATGACTGCGAAATGGGAACAACGTCTTGCGGAAATTGGTGAAGGTACAGCTTCACCAGCTACATTTATGGAACAGACGAAAAAGCTATCAGCTAAAATTATTGAAGACGCAGTGGAAATGTCTGAGAAGTGGGATTTCACGGGACTACATGTTGAATCGATTGAACGAAAAGGATCGAAATTTACAACGGGTAAAAAGGTTGGTAGCTGTAAAAAATGTGATGGCGATGTAATTGATAAGTCAACGTTTTACGGTTGTTCTAACTATAATACAACGCAATGTGATTTCACCATTTCAAAGAAGATATTAAGTAAAACAATTTCGCAAAAGAATATGACAAAGCTCTTAAAAGGTGAAAAGACTGATTTAATTAAAGGCTTTAAAAAGGGCGAGAAAACGTTTGATGCGAAATTAGAGTGGAAAGATAATAAGATTAATTTTGTATTTGAGAATTAATTTGTTAAAAGAGCATGACATAAAACTGTCATGCTCTTTTGTTTTTTCTTTTATATAAAATTTAACAATAAAAAAAATCCTTTAAATAATAATTTTTTATTGTAAAACGATAAATTTTGTATTAAAATCATAATAAATGAGTGACGTGCTTTTGTTAAAAGGTAACAACCTTATTTTTAAAATTAGAGGAGGTATAACTATGAATATTAACAATTTGATTGTTAAACATATGGATAACCCCCATGAGTTGGAGAAGATGTATAGAAAAGATCCGAAAGCTTTTAAAAAAGCATTCTCACAAGCATGGGCCCAAAACCCTGATTCTCAAATTCTAGGTGCTTGGTATGAAAGGTTGCATTTCAAGGAGAAAGTAAATAAAGAAAAAACATCTTTGTTTCAAAAAGGTTTCTTATTCATGGGCCTTTTAGCTATTTTGGCCGGCATAAGCACCAGGATCATTTTCCACTTTGTTGAGCAGGAAGCAATTGCTCCAATAAACTTGGCTTTTGGTGTAATTCCCTTTATTGCTGCTTATTTTGTTTACAATAATAAGCCGAAAAAAAGTATTATTTATTCCCTTATAGCGTTATTCCTAGTTTCCGGGGTGTATCTTAATACATTGCCAATAAATTATAAAGACAGTACCATACTTGCTTATTTACATCTTCCTATATTTTTATGGGTCTTAGTAGGGCTTGCATTTACAGGAAATGAATATTCAAAAGGCAGTACAAGATTAGCCTATATTAAATTTAATTTAGAATATTGTCTTCTCTACGGGAGCATGGCAGTGAGCGGAATGATACTAGCAATATTCACCATGCGTTTATTTAGCTTTGTTGACTTAGATATAGGAGAATTCTATTTTAGTAATGTTGTTTTATTTGGAGCAGCGGCTCTCGCTATTGTGGCTACATACTTAGTATCAATGAATCTTAGGCTTGCTAAAAATATTACACCATACATATCTAAAATTTTTAGTCCTCTCGTCCTGATCACGTTGCTTATCTATCTTATAACGGTAATTTGGGTCGGGAAAAATCCGTTCTTGGATCGCAATTTCCTAATGGCCTTCAACGGAATCCTCCTTGTTGTATTGGCTGTTACCATATTTTCTATCGTTGAAAGTGACTCGGACGAGAAAAAGAATATTTCAGATTATATAAATTTTTCCTTAATTGTTCTGGCGCTTATTATTGACACTGTCGCATTGTCAGCCATAGTATTTAGACTTTCTTCTTACGGGATTACGCCTAATAGACTTGCTGTTTTAGGAGTAAACATACTGATTTGGGCAAATCTCATTTGGATTATGTTTGCCTATATGCGTTTCTTGCAAAATAAATCAGGACTAAAAGCTATCCAAGATGCCGTTACGAAGTATTTGCCAATATACGGACTTTGGGCAGCTTTCGTTATATTTACGTTTCCTATCATTTTTAATTAGAAAGGATCTGTTAATGCGGGAGTGGTGAGGGCTAATAATCATTGGGGGATGAACAAAACCCCCAATGATTAAAGTTTCACTTTATTACAATTGGTATTATTACGTTTGTAGTTTCGGTAATTTCATTTGTATTGATAAATAAGAAGCAAGTGTTGTATGTAATCTTTCCATAATAAAAACCGTCCCAAAATGGGACGGTTTTTATTATGCGTATTGCCGTTTTTTCTTAATAAGCAACAAAACTTGTGAAACAAAAGCTAGTACCGGTAACTCAATCAACGGTCCAATAACGAGTGCAAGTGCGATAAGAGGCTCGTCTGGAAAAGCTGTTACAGCGATAGCGAGTGCAACAGGTGAGTTTCTTGCTAACGTTGTTAAGCTTAGACTTACTGTATCTTTGTAAGATAAATGCATGATGCGCCCGATAAATTGTCCTAGTAAGAAATTAATGATGAAGAACAATAGAACAGGAACGAGTAATAATAAAACGACATTCATATTTTGCAGTAAATATTTACCTTGTGATGCAAACATCGCTACTATTGCTAAACTTAAAAATACAATTTGAGCAGAGCTGAAAAACGGAATGAGTTTATTCTCGAGAGTTTCAGCTTTTTTCATTTTATTCATAATGAACTTTGTAGCGTGTGCAAGTATAAATGGTAAGACGATTACGATAACAATACTTTCTACTAAAACAGAAATCGCTACAGCTTTCATGACACCAGCAAATAAAAATAAATAAATGGGAAGGAGCAGTACTTGCAAAATTAAATTTACAGGTAAAATTGCAGTAGAAAGTGCTACATTACCTTTCGCTATTTCAGTAAAGATTAAGTACCAATCTGTACATGGAGTAACCATTAACATTATAAATCCAACCCAAAGTGCTGGATGATCGGAAAGAAATAGTGCTCCTAACCCCCAAGCGAGTAAAGGTGTCCATAAGAAGTTAATAGTAAGACTTGTTCCAGCAAATTTTAAATTGCGAAATCCGTTTTTTATTTCTTTTAATGGAATGCTGAGGAATAATCCATATAGCATGAAAAATAAGAAGGGGACAATAAATTTGTCTGAATACGTATGTATCATATTAAATTGTCCGAGTACGATGCCGCATGTAACAGCAAAAAGAATAATAAAAGTTTGAATCTTTTCTATAGTGCTCATGAATAAATCCTTTCTATATATGAATTTTCCTCTCAAAGTTTATTATACAAGTAATAAAGATGTATTTGGTGTTCAATTGTATTTTAGTTAATATTTTTAAATTGAGATTTTATTTTTTATTAAAAGTTACTTGACTAAAGTAAGTGACTATATTACAATCACTTACATAAGGTAATTAAATAACAAAAAGTTGTGATAGCGTAACTTAAGGTATCTATTGGAACTTTTTCTTAGAATAAGAATTTTTATGATGATGAATAATGAATATGAAAAGAAAGATTAGGTGAAGAAAATGGGACTATTTAGCTCATTATTTGGTAAAAAAGAAGAAAATACGAATGTAGAGGGGAATAAAAAAATGTCAAAAGTATTATTTGTAAAAGCAAACGATCGTCCAGCGGAGCAAGCAGTTAGTTCAAAAATGTATGAAACATTTGTAAGTACTTATAAAGAAGCAAATCCAAATACAGAAATTACGGAATTAGATTTATTTGCATTAGATCTTCCTTATTACGGAAATATCGCGATTTCAGGTGGATATAAACGTAGCCAAGGCATGGAGTTAACTGCTGAAGAAGAGAAGGCAGTTGCTACAGTAGATCAATATTTAAATCAGTTTTTAGAAGCTGATAAGGTTGTATTTGCATTCCCATTATGGAACTTTACAGTACCAGCGCCATTAATCACATATATTTCATACTTATCTCAAGCTGGAAAAACGTTTAAATATACAGCAAATGGCCCAGAAGGTTTAGTTGGTGGTAAAAAAGTAGTTGTGTTAGGTGCTCGTGGTTCAGATTACTCTTCAGAGCAAATGGCTCCTATGGAAATGGCAGTTAATTACGTAACAACGGTACTTGGATTCTGGGGAATTACAAATCCAGAGACAGTTGTAATTGAAGGACACAATCAATATCCAGATCGTTCACAACAAATTGTTGAAGAAGGTCTAGAAAACGTTAAAAAAGTAGCAGCAAAATTTTAATTCATGATAGTAAATGGAAAAACCAACATGGATGACCATGTTGGTTTTTTAGTCTATTTTTCATGTTAAAAAATGTATATTTATAAAATAAAAGAAAAGTTCGAAAATAGTATTGCAAAATATTATATAGCAAACTATAATGAGTTCAAGAATAGTTGATACTTAAATTAAATATTCAGAAAATTCAATTAGTTAAAATTGGAAAATGAGATAAGGAAACTTGAATGGGGGTTATATTATGGCGAATAAAGTACCGTTTTCGTTCATAGTAGTTATTGGATTAATGTTATTTGCACTATTTTTTGGAGCGGGAAATTTAATTTTCCCAGCGATGCTTGGTCAATCAGCAGGAGAGAATGTATGGATTGCTAACGCTGGATTTTTAGTAACTGGTGTTGGATTACCATTACTAGGTGTGCTAGCATTTGGTTTTTCAGGTAAAGATGATTTGCAGTCGTTAGCTAGTCGTGCTCACCCAGTGTTTGGGATTGTGTTTACAACAGTTTTATACTTAGCGATTGGTCCGTTATTTGCAATACCGAGAACAGGAAATGTTTCTTATGAAATTGGTCTTAAACCGTTTATGCCAGAAGGAGTAGGTTCTACACCTTTAATTCTTTTCACAATTATATTCTTTAGTATCACTTGTTTTTTTTCGCTAAATCCCGCGAAAATTGTCGATATTGTTGGAAAAATCTTAACACCAATTAAGTTGACTTTCATCGGTATTTTAGTAATCGTTGCTTTTATACATCCGATTGGAGATATGCAAGCACCAGTGGAAGCTTATACATCACATGCATTCTTTAAAGGATTCCAAGAAGGATACTTAACGATGGATACGCTTGCATCATTCGTATTCGGGATTATCATTATCAATGCTATTAAAGAAAAAGGTGCGAAAACGAAAACACAAATTATGGTCGTTTGTGCAAAAGCGACAATTATTGCAGCATCTATTTTAGCAATTATCTATACAGCACTTTCTTATATGGGTGCTTCAAGTGTTGCAAAGCTTGGACATTTAGAGAACGGCGGAGAAGTATTAGCGAAAGTTTCTAACTATTATTTCGGATCATATGGCGGAGTATTATTAGGATTAATGATTACAGTAGCTTGTTTAACAACTAGTGTGGGACTTGTATCAGCATGTTCTTCATTCTTCCATAAGTTATTCCCAAATGTTCCTTACAAAGCAATTGCAATCACGCTATGTGTATTTAGTGCAATTGTTGCAAACGTAGGATTAACACAATTGATCGCAGTTTCTGTTCCAGTATTAACAGCAATTTATCCACTAGCAATCGTATTGATTTTCTTAACATTCTTCCATTCATTATTTAAAGGAAGAGCTGAGGTTTATCAAGTGAGCTTAATCGTAACATTTATCATCAGCTTATTCGATGGATTAAGTGCAGCTGGAGTTAACATTGAAGTAGTAAGCCAAGTGTTCACTAAATTCCTTCCGATGCAGGAAGTAGGATTAGGCTGGATCTTCCCAGCCATTATCGGTGGATTTATCGGATATGGACTTAGCATTTTAAAAGTGAAAAACCAAGTTCAACCAGCAACTAGAGCGGATAAGAAAATAGGTTAAATAAAAAAAGTTATAGAACTTTAAAATGTACCCTATAGAATAGACACTTGAAAAAGTCTATCCTATAGGGGATTTCTTGTATAATAAAAGGAAAATTGGGATCGGAGAATGTTAAAAATGACAAAAAAGCTATTTACAGAAAGAGAAATTCAAATTCTATCAAATAACCTATACGTAAAATCTGTAAGTCAGAAAGGTATCACTTATACAGAGGAATTTATGGGAAAAAGCATAACTTTACGTTATGCTTTTTTGCAATTTCAAAAATGGAATTTAAGGGGATTTTGAAGAATTAGTAAAGGTTAGAGTTCTATGGTTACAGAATGATTTTTAATTATTAGGTTAAATATTAAATGGAAATTTGAAGGAGAGTACCAGTTACTAATTTAAGATTTCTTTATTAGATCTTTATATAGAAAATAAAAAAAGAGCCTGTCCCTGAAACAAGCTCTAGCTACAAGAAATAGCGTAATTGAGATGTCTATATATTACCATTTACTGAATGGAAATTCTAGGTGTATTATGTTGAGAAATAAATTATATGTATCTTAATGAAAACTTCATTTGAGATTAAATAAAGTCCCTAAATATAGGGCGTTAAAGTTTTAATTAACTACGTGTGAAGGGAAGTTTTAAAATATTTTTTTATGAGGAAAAACAATGAGGAAAACTATAAACCAGCATCTTTTATGAAAATTAAGTATGTAATTAGTTCATGATAGAAGAAATGGTTCAGTTTATAAAAAATTAATTTAAGTGTATTTTACTTTGCAGCAAATATACTTCTTGGAAAAATAGAGACAAATGTTATATGATAAATTTAAGAGATTGGGGGAATGAAAATTTGAACGAGTCATATACAGCAGAAGAAGCTGCAAAGAAGTTGAAAATATCTAAATTAACTGTTTATGAACTTATCAAAAGAGGAGAACTGCCATCTTATCGAATAGGTAGGCAAGTTCGAATTGATGTAGAAGATCTACAGAAATACATAGAGCAAAGTAAAACAGGGAGCCTAAAAAATTCCGCTCAATTATCTAAAAAACATAATTTAACGAATGTAATTGTAATTAGTGGGCAAGATATGGCATTGGACATACTAGGGAAATATATGGAGAGTAGTATGGGAGAAAGAATGCTAAGAGCTTATGATGGAAGTCTTACAAGTTTAATTCGTTTGTATAAAGGTGAAGGAAGTATAGTCAGTCTACATCTATTTGATGGTGATACTAAAGAATATAACATCCCCTACACTAAAAGAATTTTAACAAATTCTCAGTATATAATTTTTAATTTACTTTTAAGAAATGTAGGGTTTTATGTACAAAAAGGTAATCCAAAGAATATCAAAACTTGGGAAGATTTATGTAGAGAAGATGTAAAGATAGTGAATAGAGAAGTTGGAGCGGGTATACGCGTTTTATTAGATGAACAGTTACGTATTCATAATATACATAGAACAAATATTAAAGGTTATGATTACGAAGAAAATAGCCATTTTAGTATTGCAACTAGCGTAGCTATGAATAAAGCGGATGTGGGAATAGGGATTGAAAATGTAGCCAATATAACAAAGGTTGAATTCGTTCCATTAATAAAGGAACAGTATGATCTTATTATTTTAAAAAATGAAAATAATGTTAAAATTATTAATGAAATTAAAGAAATACTGCAGTCAACAGATTTTAAACAGGAACTAGAGTCTATTGGAGGATACGATTTAACATTGACAGGAAACACGATATATGAATCTTTTTAGGTAGATTTAATAACTTGTTTTTATTTATAATAATAAGATATTAAAAACTTGTTAACTGTTTATAGATGGGCTTTACACACAAAAAAACTGCTTTATAAAGCAGTTTTTTTGTGTTAATAATTACCATTTAATAAGATAGTAGGTAGTTTAATAAGAATAATAGGCCGATAACACAAATGGTTTTGTTTAATTCTTTTCTTTTTCCAGTTAGAAGTTTTATTATTGGATAAAATATAAAACCAAAAGCTATACCGTCAGCTATATTGTAAGTTAATGGGATCATAATAATTGTTAGAAAAGCAGGGAAATATTCAGAGAAATCTTCAAAATCAATCTCTTTTATGCTTTTTAACATTAAACTTCCAATAATAATTAGTATAGGTGCAACGGCTCCATCTGGAATCATTTTTATAAAAGGCATAAAGAAAAATGAGATGAGAAATAATAAGCCAACAAAAATAGAGGATAAACCAGTTTTTGCACCAGCCGCTATTCCCACAGCACTTTCTAAACCAGCTACAGTAGAACTAGTACCAAAAACCCCAGCAAAAATGTTAGACATCCCGGTTGCCTGATAAGCTCGATTGAAACGTTTATTGTCATTTTCAAAACTTTGTATGGTTCCTAGATTTTGAAATAATAGAATCATTGTTAAAGAAAAGGTAGCTGTCCAAAAGGAGGCGTTTTTTACTTGTGCAAAAGAAAAAGCATTAAACACAGCTGGGTAATGCTCATATAAAGACCCCATATTATAGGAAGGATCTAATTTTGTTATGCCACAAAGGGCTGCAACCAATGTGCTAATTCCTATAACGATTAAAAATCCACCTCTGATATTATAAATAAAAAGGATTACAGCTAATGCCAGAGTAAAAATTGTAAGTAATGTATTTGCTTTAAATAGGTTATCCAATCCTATTATTGTTACAGAAGAATCTGTAATAAGTCCACCTTTCTGAAGTCCGATAAAGGTCAAAAATAGTCCAATTCCTACAGTAATAGCATTTTTTAAGGAGTGTGGAATAGAGTTGATTAAAAGTCTAGAAAAAGGTGTAAATGTAATCAGTGTGAAAATAATGCCTGATACTAATACGACGCCTAAAGCTTCCTGCCAATTTAGTCCTAAAGATTGAACAATTGTATAGGAAAAGAATATATTTTCTCCCATTCCAGGGATAATTACGAGAGGGGAATTTGCCCAAAAACCTATTATAAGGCAACCTAAAAAGCATGTTAGAGTAGTGGCTACTACAGATGCCTCTGTACTAATCCCTGCGTCTCTTAATATGGAGGCATTTACAATCACTATATAAGAAACAGTGAAGAAACTTGTTAGAGCAGCTAGTAATTCTTTTTTTATGGTTGTATTGTAGTGTGTCATATTAAAGTGAGTATAAATCCATTCTGTCATGACATAAGTCTCCTCTGTTCAAATTTTTTATACATTAACTGGGTACTTCGTTTTTATTGTGACTTTCAAAGTTGAAATTGTTCTAAATCCAAAAGTATCGTTCCATTCTAAATCGTTGATAATAAGTGACTTATCTTCTATAAAAGGTTGTATGGTATTTAAAAATACTTTTAGTGATTTTCTTGTTAGATTTGCACCGGCGCAGTAATGAGAACCAACTCCAAAACTTAAGATTGGAGGGGTGTTTGATCGTTTTTGGCATTCATTTGGGTTTTCATATTTACTCTGATCTCTATTTCCAGAAGAGATAAACAAAATAATTCTATCACCTTTATTAATGAGTGTATCTCCTAAAGGTATATCTTCATTAGCAACACGTGCACAATAGGGAAAAGGGCATTCCATTCTTAAAGATTCTTCAACTATATTTTCTAATGTTAGTGAACTGTAAGGATTATTATGAGGTAATTTATCATTCTGCGTTTGTATGTAAAGATACATTAATGTTTTTACAGCACTAAGAAATGGTTCATGTCCATCTACTGTTACATTTGCGATTAGGGCTAAACTATCTTCTACTTGATCTACATTTTTCAGTATTAAATCGAATAAACCGTTTTTTTCGTATCTTTGTTGGTCACGAATTTCAGAAATAATACTATAAGTTTTATCAATAGAATGAACAGTTTTTTGTGAGTCTTCGAAACTAGGAACAGGAATCCAAAGGAAATCTACAGCTTTAAAAGCTTCTTGTAGAATTAATTTATAATCGTTTACATCTAGGCCCAATAAACTAGCAAGAGTGTTTTCTGTAAACGGTATAGCTATTTCATTAATAACGTCAATGAATTCAGTATCTTTATTCAGAGAATTCAATACTTTGAGTGTAGAAGATTTAGCTAACTCTTCTATAATAGAGTTTGTTAAATTGATAGGTACTTGTACGTGTTTACGCAATTCTTTATGCTCAGGATTATCCATATACATTAACCATCTAGAGTAAAAATTAGAGAGTTTATCTTTATACTCAACAGGTATATCTAGCTTTTCGATGAATTGTTTTTTTCGATTAGCCTTTAATCGAGAATCTTTTAATAGTTGGGTGATATTGGTGTAATCAAAAACAAGCCACGCATTGAGTTCTTTATCCCAAATAATATTTTCTGTAGCTAAGGCCTCTGTATAAAATTTATATCTATCTTCGATAATTTTTTTTATAGTACTGTTAGTCATTTCGTCACTCCTAGATTCACTTTTATTTGTAATATTAATTTTCTTGTAATTGATATTTCATATTATTGTGAGTAATCTGGTTGCTGGATGAGAAAAGAGAAAAAATGCTTAAAAAATATATATTTATAGATATGGACCTATTTTCCAGTTATAACTAAATTATATTAAACAATAATTTTAGATATAAAACAATACTTATTTTAACAAAACATAACTAAACAAAACGAAACGAAACACAACTGGATATATATTTGTTTAATTAATTCAGAATATTCTTTTTTTATTTATTAAGATGATAGTTTTTATGATTAATGAAGTGAAAATCTTTTATTAAATTGTAAGGCTATCAAGGGTTGTGACTAAGAAATAAAGCTAATAAAAGGTTTTTATCCTGAAAACAAAGAAAAAAATAATTTTGCAATTAATAGAATTGATATGATATGTTTTCTTTGTTAATAATTTGAAAAATCTACATAGTCTATTAAATTTATGTTTGATTTATTTAAAGACATTATAGATCAGCAGAGGGGAAGGTAGATGATAGATCAGCATTAGGTAGAGTGAATAGCTGTGAGTAACTCAAAGTAAAATCACATCGTTTATTTTTGAGTTATTATATAATCTAGGAGAAGTAAGAAGGGAAGTGCAAATTTTGAAATTCGTCTTTGATTTAGATGGTACAATTTGTTTTAAGGGAAAACCAGTTTCAGAAAAAATTCTTGCATGTTTAGATAACATTAGTAAAAATGGTCACGAAGTTATATTTGCTTCTGCAAGACCTATTCGTGATATGCTACCTGTGATACATACACGTTTTCACGAATATACATTGATTGGTGGAAATGGATCTTTAATTTCTCAAAATGGAAAATTAATTTATTCAAAAGAGTTCGAGAAATCCCAACTAAAAAAGATTCTTGCTTTGATAAATGAATTTCAAGCAACTTATTTAATTGATGGTGATTGGGATTATGCATATACTGGTCCGGATAATCATTCTATACTTAATAATCTAGATCCAGCTAAACTTGCTAAATCTGTTAAGGTGACTTCTTTAAATTCTATAGTTAAGATTTTAATCCTTACAGCAAGCAACATGGAAGAACTATCGAAGAGTCTAAGTTTATTAGATGTTGTTGTGCATAAACATAGAAATGAGAATGTAATAGATATTAGTCCAAAAGGTATTCACAAATGGAATGCACTGCAGGTATTAGGTGTCAAAGAAGGGGAATATGTAGCTTTTGGAAATGATGCGAATGATATAAGTATGTTCGAACATGCGGTATATTCAGTAATGGTTGGACATCATCCAGAATTAGCGCCATTCTCTAAAGAAAGCATCCCTATGGACATAGAATACGAAATAGAGATCATAAATAGGTTAGAGAAACTTTCTGAATTATACAGCCTAAGTCATAATTAAATGTTTAAAAATCCATTAATATATTTTAAAAATATTAGATATGGAATGCTTAACTATTGTAAAATGAAAAAATTGACTCTGAATAAAAAATTATTAAATAATTCTATAAAAGAACGATTCAATTAAAAAGAAAAAGAGTGTCTTGATAAAAATCTTTTTTCAAGACACTCTTTTTCTTTTTATTTCTTCAAAGTTTATAGAGCTAATTTCTTATAATAAATGTTAGTATTGATTTAAAATAAAGATTAACTGTTTATAAAAAAGACGCGATGTTTTGAATAAAGTCGCGAAGCTTATAAAAAAGTTGCGATGTTTTGCCCTTTTGGATCTGTTTATCTAAAGGGGTGTTTTTATAGTGAAAAGTGAAAAGAAGATCTGAGCTGAAAGGCGGATTAAGGAACCGTTGAGTAGCAATAAAGTTACTCAACTAAAGGGCCAGTTTGTGGCGGATTTTAACAGGTTTTTTAGAGTTATTATTTAAAAAAGGATTTTGAAGTCTTTTGGTGAAAATTAAATATTAAATCTATAAAAGATAGAGGTTGTTGTGATGTTGAAACTGTTTCAATATAACTGGCAAGTTCGTGATGATTGGTTTACATTGTGCGAAGACATGCCAGATGAAGAACTATTAAAGAAACGGGTCGGTGGGTTCGGCAGTATACTACATACCCTATTTCACATTGTAGATGTGGAATATATGTGGATCTTAGGTTTGCGAGGTGAACCAGTGCCTAAGGAGCCATTGTTTGAGGATTATGCTAGCTTACAAAAATTGAAAAATCTTTCAGCTCAATACCATGAGAAAGTGAAGCCATTTGTGACATCTTGGACAAATGAAATGGATTCTCGGAAACTTTCAGAAATTGATTTTAATGAAGAACCGATTAGCTCTAGAGACGCACCAATCAGACGCCGAGTCATTGAATGTACACACGGAGAGATCATACGTCATGTCATTGTCCACGAAATCCACCATATTGGCCAGTTATCTATATGGGCACGTGAAATAGGAAAGGAGCCTGTTTCCGCAAATCTGAGAGGAAGAGGGCTATTCGATAATTAGACTGCCTTTGCCAATTTCAAAACCGGGCGCGATTGTTGAGCAACATAGGTAGAAATGATCAAGCTTTTTTATAAAAACCAAACTTAAATCTGCTGGGGAAGAATCCATTTTGATCAATCTTTTTCAAAATGGATTCTTTTTATTTATCGTAAAACTTTGGATTGCAAGGTATTTTTGATCAAACTTTATTTCAAATCTACAGTTAGTGTAGTCTTTGAATAAAATTAGATTAAATTAATAACCCTTGATGAAAGAGGAAAGTAGAGAAAGCATATTTTGAAAGAACGATTGATCAAACCGTATTTTTCTATATCCACATGAATCAATATTTTATAAAAAAGGTTGACTGAATCTACTTATCGAATATTCTGAACGTCAAAGTACCACACTTATACTAAATCCATCATATCCTTTGCTTCCTACAGTTTGTATTGCCGTTGAAGATAGTAGCGGTTCAGATGCAAGAGTATCGAAAAAACGGCGAACTCCCTGAACATTAGAATCAGTACTAATAGAATTTACTATCTCTCCATTTCGAACTACATTGTCCCCTATAATTACAGTGCCTTTTCGAGCTAATTTAAGTGCCCATTTCAAATATTCCGCGTTATTTTGTTTATCGGCGTCAATGAAAATCATGTCAAATGGTTCGGCTCCCTCATTATACAAGTTCGACATTGTTTCAAGAGCAGGTCCAGTTCTTACTTCTACTAAATTAGATAGGCCAGCTCTTACGATATTTAATTTTGCAACTTCTGCATGATGATTTTCTAATTCAAGAGTAACTAAGTGCCCATCTTCTGGTAAGGATCGAGCTAACCAAATAGTACTGTAGCCTCCTAGAGTTCCAACTTCTAATATTCTTTTAGCTCCTTGAATTAATGCTAGTAAGTGAAGAAATTTTGCTTGATTGGGAGCAACGTCTATTGCTGGTAAGTCAGCCTCAGCATTCGTTGCCAATATTTCTTCAAAAATTGGGTCTTTGGGTAACAATTGATTTGTAATATATGTATCTACCTGATTCCACTTCTTTAAATTGCTCATTATAAAATCCCCTTTCATCGTTTACCATAATATTAGCAGTCTTGTTGGCACATACATTAATTTACCTCCATATTTAGTATACATTGTTCAAATTAGAATAAAGGGTCAGAAATTAACAATAATTGTCCCCTTTTAATGCAAGTTTTGAGTATATAAAACACACTACTTCAAACCCAGGAATGAAAAATACGCCTTTGGATCATCAACTCCAAAGGCGTATTTTCGCAACTTTATTTAAATTAACTGTTGGATTGTTAGTACAGCCTCATAGCCAAAATAAATACCAAAACAAATTAAAATAACACCTGCTGAAATGGAAATCCATTTCATTACAGTAGCGTTCACAAAGCGTCTACCAAAATGTATGGATGTAGCCATGAATAAATCCCATAGCATAATACCTGCAAAAATAGCTGTACTATACCATAGAGCTTGTTCTTTTCCAATTGTATTTATTGCACTAGTAAGAACAGAACCGTAAATTCCTATCCAAAATACAATGTTTAATGGATTTGAAATTGCAATTGCAAATCCTGCTAAAAAAGATTTTAGAGGATGTTCTTTGTCCCCAGTTAAAGAATGATGTACTTGTTTAGAAGCATCCTTAATACTTTCATATCCTAAGTAAAGCATGGTAATAAAACCAAAAATCCAAATACAAAGTTGGGCAATTGGAGTTGTTAAAAAAGTGGAAACCCCAAAATAAATGAGTAACATCATAATTACATCAGCTGACATAGCGCCTAATCCTACAAACCAAGCACTCCAAAATCCATTTTTAATGCCTTTATTTATTTGAGCCACATTGATTGGACCCACAGGAGCAGAAAGGGAAACACCTAACAATATATAACTAAAGATCATACTAATCATTTTTTTTTACACCTGTAATCGGACATCTCATTACACTTTCTTCATTTGTTTCAGGTAAAATATACTGTTTCCACTCATGTGAATTTTCAGCACCATAATCACCTATATCTGGATGCATTGAAATATTATCGTAGGCTAATAAACGTTTTCTAATAACTTTACGGACTTGTTTTCCTTGTTTGGTATCACCTGTAATATCATCTAAGGTTCCGCGGGGTTGAAGGGTAATTTCAAGACCATTCTCTGTATATCTGCTTTGTCTTTCAGCATAGATAGGTGCTCGGCAAACTACAAATATAGGCTCTCCAGCAAAACAAAATTCCCATTTGGCATGGTAAGGATCTGTTGGGATTTCTGGATTCCATGGTTCAGGATCATTTTCGATTAAAAATTGTAGTACATTCCAAAATTGTTTTTTATATTCTTCTGCTAGTAATTGCTTACTTGAGGGTTTGAAGAATATCACTAGCGTAGTCCGCTTGGCAATTTGCTGATATGTCTTTATATATTCATAAATCCCATCTCTAAGCTTTAGCAGCTCTTTTTGATCATAAGCTGAGTCAATAAAAAGATATCTGGACCAACCATGTTTTTCGGAATCTACTGCAAAATAGCAAGGAAACGGTTTAGAATTATCCATAATACTTTTGTGGAAACTGTTGTAAGCGTGTATTTTCCAGTTTTCTAAGAAGTCATTGTTCTTTTCATCAAGAATTCTATTTTGATTATACAAATAAGATTTGGTTAATTGGATTACCACTGTAATCTCTCCTTCTTGTGAGTATAAAATCATTAATTGTTTTCATAAATTAAAATGTTGTTTTTCACTATATTTAAAATTTTATTGATATCCTCTGTGTGTATCTCAATTGTTAACTCAGGTACGCCTGGAGATAGTAGAAATTTATTATGATTATAGATCTTTTTATCTATAATAAGGGTAACCTCATCCTGATATCCGAAAGGGGCTACACAACCGGGGACACAGGAAGTCTTTTCAATTAACTCTTCAGCTGAACAAATTGAAACCCTCTTGCCAATTAGTTCTTTCATTGATTTTGAATCTAATTTCTCGCCTTCAATCGTAACTAGTACATAATTATGTCCGGTTTTATCTTTTAGAAATAAACTTTTACTTGGAACTCCTTCTAAATTAAATCTTTTTCGTATTTCTCTATCTGTATCATAATCCAAATTGGGTTCATGCTCGTATTGCTGATAAGAAATATTAGCTTGATCTAATAGCTGTATCACATGATTATACATAATTATCCTCCTTTATGATCTATGAAAAGGCACTTATAAAGTAATAGGATTGGGTATCGAAAAAATTCAATATAAGGGTTATACTGGAAGCTTTTTTAATATGTTAAACTTTTTCACTGAAAAAAGGTATTGATAAAATTTCTTTTAAATACAGAAATTCTGATATGATTTTATTTTTGAAAATTAAGGAAAATTATTTAGATATTGAATAAGAGAATTTGTTTTTAAAGATTAAAATGTATCATTTAATGTTTTGCATGTGGTTTTCTTAGGTTTGTTACAACAAGGATTGTCCTCTATATAATTACATATTGCTCTCGGTAGGAGTATTTAGGGCTTGGTTTGCTTCTTTTTTCATTATTAACAAAACAAGTATTATACTAATAATCAGTGAACTAACTCCAACTGATATGAAAGATGAGAATTGAAAAATTTTAACGTCCCAGAACAAGCCGGACAGGTAAGCTCCTAATGCAGCACCTATACCCATGGTAAGAACTGTGTAGGTAGTTTGTCTTTGGCTAATTAAATCTTGGTCTGCATTTAAACTTAAAATGTTCATAGCACAAATGTGATATAAAGCAAAGGTAAAAGCATGCATTAACTGTGAAATTACTAATAAAGTGATGCTTCCGACAAAAAGTTCTATTAATGTCCATCTTAGAATACCTAAAATAGAGCACAATAAGAGAATAGATGAAACATTCATATATTTTAGAAGCCTATGACCATAAGCGAAAGTAACAATTTCGCATATAACTGCAAAAGCAATTAATGAACCTATTGCAAAACCAGTATAATTATTTTCCAACAACTTAATAGAAAAGAATCCATAATAAGGTGCATGTGTTAATTCAAATAAGAAAAATACAGAATAAAAAAGCAAAAGTTTTCTTTCAATAAAAATACTTTTTGATTTTTTTTTCGTAACCTCAATTGGTTCAAGGCGAATTAGTAGAATAGAGGAAATTAACAACATAAATCCTAAAAATATTAATATAAACCAAAAAGATAATGGGCCGAATTTAATAAGGGCATGACTTGCCCAAACTGAAAAGAAAATAAATCCGATGCTTCCCCACATTCTAATGGTTGAGTATCGTTTCATGTCACCATTTAATTTTGATAATGAAATGGTTTCTATGTTGGGTAAAATAGATATCCAAAAAATATTTAGTAAGGAGAGTGCTATAACTATAGCCAAGCTATTTTTAACTTGAGTACCAACAAACAGAACGACTAAAAGGAGAACGCATTGTATAAGGTATATGCTTGCTAAATTTCTATTTAGTTTTGATATCAGTAGGAATACATATGGTCCTAATATTCTGGCTAGAATTGAAATGCCAAGGATTATCCCTATCTCTTTGCTACCAAAGTGTAATTGATTTAAAAAAAGGCCGGTTAGCGGAACTACAATAGCAAATGTTGCAAAGTATGAAAAGAAAGTAAAGGAACAGTACTTATCAAATGTTTTCATTTTTATCCACCTCTTTATTAAGATTGGTATTGTTATAGTAGTGATTGATCTGTATTAAGAACGTTTTTTTATTAGTTTGTAGCAACTTGTACTTAAAATTAATATATTCAGTTCTTAAGTGTATTTTATAATGCGGTTTAAATAATTTTTCTCCCAAGGATTAGTGGTTTGTAAATTGGGAAAATAATATATTTAGTGATCTTCCACATGCTTGAAATAATTCTTAGTGTCTGGCGTATTTTCAACAGTAATATTTTGGAGAGAAGCCTTTTGTGTTTGTTCCTTCATAGATTAGAAAGTTATTTAATATACAAGTAAATGGTTTATGTTTATAGACTGTATTTTTAACTGAAAGGAGGTAGTAGTTCTTATAATGAAACTAGTCCAGTATAAAATTCTACAGGCTATCCAACCAATAAACTTCTTTTAAAAACATACTAATTTGAAGTTATGATCCACATTGAGTATTTCGAATTTATGGTTGGTAAATGTAAGTACTTATTAATATGAAGTCAATTGTAACACCTCCTTTTTTATTATTCTGAAAATACAAAAAGAAGTATACAATACTTTTGATTTAATTGGAATATATTTCTTCGCAGTTTTTAATGTATAACGAATTATAACTAAACATAATTAAATATAACTAGATATAATTAAATTTGATTATTTTCAGTTTTTTTTTTCGCAAAAAATTTCTCTTATGAAATAAAATCGCATATTTCGACATGTGATGTTGTTATTTTATAAACATTTATTACATTGTTTTTAAAAAAATGAGGATCCACAATACTTTATTTGTTTAAATTGAGTGGATATTATTGTACAAATGTTTCTCAAAAATTTATTCTGAAAATATAGAAAAATTAGAATTTAAACTATAGTGAGAATGTTGTGGTATGTTCTGTTTGCGAGAATTAAATTTTGTACAAGTAATGCTTTTGGTAAAAGGAGGAGATACAAGAGTACTTTTTTGTTAGGTAATTTATTTATTGTCTTTTATTAAGAAGGGAGAAAAATTATGAAAACAATTAAATCATTTTTATTATGTGCTGTTTCTGTTTTTATGCTCGCAATTTTTACAGGATTCTCTCCTGCTCTGGCGGAAGAAAATGTTAATAAAACTGAGATAAAAGTATTTGCTGCTGCAAGTTTAAAAGATGTTTTAGAGGAAGTTACAGCTAATTATGAGAAAACTCATGGAAATGTAAAGTTTACTTTCACTTACGGTGGCTCGGGTTCACTTCAACAAATGATTGAGCAAGGTCAATCAGCAGATCTATTTATCTCCGCTGCCGCAAAAAATTTCACTCCTCTAGTTGAAAAGGGGTATATCAATCCGAGCCAAGCTATTAATTTTTTTGGGAATGAATTAGTATTGGCAACACCAATCGAAAATAATATTGTGCATAGTTTTTCAGACTTGAACACAAATAATGTGCAAAAGATAGCTATTGGTAATCCTGCAACAGTACCTGCTGGAATGTATGCAAAACAAGTATTTGAAGGGCTAAACCTGTATGAAGTTTTAAAACCTAAATTTGTATTAGCAACTGACGTAAGACATGTATTGTCGTTGATCGAAACGAAGCAAGTTGATGCTGGGCTTGTATATAAGACAGATGCACTCATTTCACCTCAAGTAAAAATAGTAGATACAGCAGATTCTAGTTTACATGATCCTATTATTTATCCAATGGGTGTTCTTAAAGCGGCACCGTCTCCAGTTGAAACTACAGAATATTATAACTATCTTCAAACGGACCAAGTAAAAGAAACATTTGTAAAATACGGATTTTCAGTGCTAAATCAGAAACAGGGATTAAACAAAGCAGCATAAACATAAATTGTAGATTTTGTACAAACTTAGAGTATCCACCATTAGATAAAAAATATTTAGTGGTGGATACTTTCTTGTTTTGTAAATATCAAATTAAGTATTAACGATAATTAGATAAATAAAGAGGTTTTAATTCTTTTTTAGGAGCCACTTAAAATGAATTCTATGTTTGAAGTTGTCATATGTGATTTAGATGGTACTTTGCTAAACAATAATAAAGAGATTAGTAATAGAACATTAAAGACTATACAATCTTTAAATCAAATGAAAATACCTGTTATTCTGGCAACGGCAAGAGCACCAAGAGATATAGAAACATATCTAAAAGAATTAGCACTTGATACTCCTAGCATTTGTTATAATGGGGCATTAATTTTTGATAATAGAAAAAGTGAAATACTTACGTCTAATATGATTGATATTTCCATAGTGAAAAAATTATTTGAAGTATTAAGAGAAGAAAAAAGCATTGAAAATTTTTTAGCTGAAAAAAATAACGAATTTTGGGTGGATGTAATTGATAAAGATGTACAGTGCTGGATTGATGCGGGTTGTCCACCACATGCAATAGGATATCCATCTACTTTTTTAGATGACCATTTATCTAAATTGATTGTTAGGGGAAATAACGAATTAATTATCAGAATTTTAGAAAAACAATTCGAAGAACACTTAATTTATACATTCTCTGACTCCCGTAAAGTTTGGTTAGAAATTTTGTGTAAAAATGCAGGGAAAGCAGCGGCTGTAAAGTGGATAGCGAATCACTACAGTGTCCCACTTTCAAACATAGTGGCCTTTGGTGATGCAGAAAACGATATTGGAATGTTAGAACTAGTTGGTATGGGGGTTGCTATGGGGAACTCTGGAAAAGATGTGCAATTAAGAGCGAATTGTATTGCACCAACAAATGAAAATGATGGTGTAGCACACACTTTACGTGGGATTTTTTCTATATAAAGACTATAACTTATAAAGGGAAAGGGTAGAATCTAATGACGAAAAACGGTTTGTTATATACATGTGGTAAATCAAAAGCGATGTATCATGGTGAGGAAAATGATTCAATTATCATGCATTTTTTGGATAGTGTATCTTCTTATACACAAAATAAAAATGCTCGAATTATAGGAACTGGAATACTAAGATGTGAATTTTCTTCTCACATATTTGAGTTGCTCCATAAAAAAGGGGTACCTAATCATTATATATCCAATATAGGAATGGGGAGAATGAAAGTTAACAAATTAGATATGATTAAATTGGAGATAATTCCTCGAAATATTGCAGCTGGTTCAATTGTAAGGAATTATCCTATCCAATATGGACAAGTTTTTAATCAGCCTATTTTAAAATTAGACCTCAAATATTCAAACGATCCGATGATGAATTCCGATTACATTGTTGCAATGGGCATTGCTACTAAAAGAGAAATAGAAGTTATAAGAGAGATAGCTTTTGAATTAAATGCTATTTTAAAGGATTTTCTTTTGGAAAGAGGTGTAAAGTTAGTTGATTTTAAGTTCGAAATGGGAAGAAATGCAGCAGGTGATTTGGTAATAGGAGATGAAATTTCTCCAGATGGTATGCGTCTTTGGGATATAGAAACAAATCAATCTCTAGATAAAGATGTATTTCGTTACAACAAAGGGGACTTGGTACATGCTTATGAAGAAATATTGAAACGTATAATGCCAGTAGAGAGTATGAAATAATAAGATGAATAAAGTCGATGTGAATTTTATTGAATACTCAACCGATACAGCTAGTTTTGAGTTATCTCCAGAGAGAGAACCGGTTTTATATGTAAATCCAGGTCAAGAAATCTCAATGGAGATAATGAATGCATTTTCACAAGAGACGGATAATGAAGAGGAATTAAATAATGTAATTAATAAAGGCAAACATCATCCGTTTACAGGGCCAGTTTATATCAATGGAGCTTTGCCAGGAATGACAGTAGCTATAAAAATTAAAAATATTCATTTGGCAAAGCATGCATATACATGTATTTCACGTTCTTCAGGAGTGTTGAAGGGTCAATTCACAGAACGGAATTATAAGAAAATAGAGATTAAAAATAATAGGATAGATTTTGAGGGAATTGATTTACAGGTTAGACCTAGCTTGGGAGGGGTAGGACTAGCTGATCCCTTTAGAACAAGAAATGGTGCAACATGTAAATACGGAGGGAATTTAGATATCCGCTGGTTGATTGAAGGAACAACAATTTATTTACCAGTAGCTGTCGAAGGTGGTTTATTATACGCTGGTGACTTACATGCTTTACAAGGAAATGGAGAACCCTCAGGGATTGCTTTAGAGGCATCAGGCACTTTACAAATAAATGTAAATATATTTGAAAATAATATTCCTACTCCCATTTTACAGGTAGAACAAGGGCTTGTAATAATTGGATTTGGAGAGACATTTGAAGAAGCTGTTAAGATGGGCGTAGATATTTCTACAAAGATAATAGCTCAAGCAAATCATATGAATAAGGCAGATGCCTACATGTTATTGGGATGTACCTCGGACATTGTTATTGGGCACTTAACAGGGAGAATTAAAAGTGTAGGAGTGTTAATTCCATTTGAAATTCTACGTATAGAAGATGTACTGATTAAAAAGTAAATAAAGAAGAAAATGAAAAATTATTAACATTTGATTTTATATTTTCTATGAAGAGAGGAATCACTTTGTCAGTTAATGAAGAGTTTATTACAATTGCTCTTTCAAAGGGACGCTTATTATCAGAAACCTTGCAGATTCTAAGAGCAAGTGGGATTAATATCCCCTTAGATTTAGAAAGTTCGCGTGAACTGTGTTTTGAGTTAAGTGAACAAAATTTGCGCTTTATCTTGGTGAAATCAGTAGATATTTTACTTTTTTTAGAGAAAGGAATTGCTGATTTAGGCGTTGTAGGAAGTGATTTACTAATAGAAAAAGGTGAAGGTTTTGTAGATATACTTGATCTTAAAATTGGCCAATGTGAACTGTGTGTTTGTGCAAAACCTGGAATAAATATAAGAGATGTAAAATCTGTAGCAAGTAAATATCCTGTAATTACAAAGAGATATTTTGATCAGCAATACCATGAAATAGAAGTGATACATTTAAATGGTTCGGTGGAAATTGCTCCAGTGTTGAATATGGCGGATTGTATTGTGGAAATAGTGCAGTCAGGTAAGACACTTGCTGAAAATGGATTAATAATCTATGAAAAAATTGAAGAGATTTCAGCAAAAATAGTTAAAAGAAAAAAATCATTATATGAAAAAGAAAAACAAATTAATGACTTTTTAACAAACTTTAATAATTATTTTTATAACATTAATGTGCCATCTAAGTTATAAAAATAACATTTTGAGAAAATAGGTGGTGTTTTGAAGTGAAAATAATAGTAATAACTGGTGCAAATCGCGGTTTGGGATACGGAATTGCAAAATCATTTGCGGAAAAAGGGCACAAGGTTATTGGATTGAATCGGACTTTGTGTAAAGAAGAATGGTTAGAAGAAATTAAATGTGATCTTTCACAAAAGATAGATATTGAAAAGTCTGTTGCCGAGATAATTAGAAGATATGGGAAAATAGATATATTAATAAATAATGCAGGTATAAGAAGATTTAATAACATTTCAAAGATAACAGAACAAGATTGGCAAGACAGTATAAGTACAAATCTTTCAGCTCCATTATGGTTGATTCAGTTTACTGCCCCTATGCTAAAGCAGAGTAAAGGGCTAATTATATTTATTGGAAGCCATGCGGGTGAATACTACTTTGAGCAAGGTGTTGCATATTCAAGTACAAAATCTGCTTTGCATGCAATGGCAGAGGCAGCAATCCAAGATTTAAGGTATGAAGGAATACGGGTTAGTCACTTATCCTTAGGGGCAATTGCCAATAGGTCCATGGAAAATGATGAATGGAAAATGCGCCCAAGGGATATAGGTCAATTGGCTGTCGCTATCTCAGAATTACCATCCAGCATAATGCCTGCTTTTGTAGAAGTTCGACCTTCTATGCCAAATAGGTCTCCAATCTCTGGATTGGAAAGATTACAGTATATATAAGTATTATGGCGATACTTTATTTTTTAATCCCCCATTTTTTACGGAAATGGGGGAGGTTTTTGTATTAAAAGGAAAAAAACTGAGAAATTCTATGATATATCTACTATCTTAATGTAAGAATAATAGAAAACGTATATATTACAAAAGAGTAGGGGAAAGCATCTAGAAATATTTATGTACTTTTATATATAATGGTACAAGTAATGATATATATCATTAAATTAAGGTAGTATAGTATCATATTGTAATGAAAGAGGAGCTTGTATGATGGAATTACAAGTTAGTCCCATCATACACTGATGTAAGGCTGTGATCCTTAACCTATAGTCCACTTTCTCTGACACACATATGCACTTAAATCAAGATGGTTGGTCCCCATGCCTACCAAGTTAAGGAATGCATTGTCCTTAAAAGCGAAAAAGGTGAATAGAATTCCTAAGGCCAGCTATAAATAAAATTTTTGTTTTGGGGATATTTCAAATTATTAGCTTGATAGGAATGCAAGGTAGTCCTATGTATTTTTTAAAAAAGACACCCTTAAGGTGCCTTCAACAATTTGAATTACTGTATTTGCTAGTTGGCAGGGGATGGAATTCGAGATGCTGCAAAACGTGTGCCGTTACCTGCTAAAAATTGACCAGCTATACTAGGTGTAGCAACTACTTCAACTATATCCTCAGCATTTAATCTTAAGATATCAACTGTTTCCACAATATTATCTCTTGTAATGCCTACTACATTTACTGCGCCATGGCTTTCCTTATCGGGTCCAATAGACACACCATTTACTGAGATAGATACAGTTATCTGATAAGGAGTGGTTGCTACAGTTGGTTGAAAATGAACAGATCCAATAATGTTATATACTCCATCTTTTCTAGGAATAAATCTGGATGTAGTAGTATTATATTCATTTGCCAAATCAAATTGTTCATTCTGATAAAATACCTGAATCGTTGAATGGGCTTCAACTGCTTGGTTAGTAGCACTAGTAGCTCTGAATGCTGATTCCCTTGTATTATCTTTGTTTGAATCGCAACAATCTACATGTACTTTGACATAAGAATCATTACATTTCTTATATGATGAATAATCGTTACAATCCTCAAAATGATACTTTTTGCGCTGTTTATTCCACGAACAATCGTTATATTTCTCGTAATAGTTGTATTTACCCATTCTATTAAAACATCCTCCATTCATTAGTAGGGTTACTACTAATAAATGTGGCTTGTCTTTTATTTGGAACGGCTTTTAAAGTTTTTAGACGCATATAATGATTTGTTAATTTAGTGGTGCTACACCATCGTCATCAAGCTAACAAAACCGAGATACCCCCCAAACCGAAAAAATAGGAGTATCTCGGTTATATATATTTGACCATAATCTCTTATTTATATACTGCTAGTTTTTGTAATAGTTGTTCTTTTATAACCGGCCATTCGCTTGCGATAATACTATAAACAACGGCATCTCTTATATAACCGTAGGGCAATTTTCTTTCATTTCGCAATACACCTTCTTTTACAGCACCCAGTCTTTCAATTGCACGCTGTGCTTTTTCATTTCGTAAATCAGTTTTTATTTGCACACGTAACATTTGTAATTCTTCAAAAGCGTATTGCAATAACATATACTTACACTCAGTATTTATACTTGTACGATGTACACTTGGATGATACCATGTTTGCCCAAGTTCAACCGTTTTATTATCATTCGAAATACTGTACAAACGTGTGCTACCTACAATTTCATTCGTTTTTTGATCTACAACAACAAATGGTAAATCAGTTCCCTCTTCAAAACCTTTTAGTGCTACTTGAACATACTGCTCCATATCTTGATAACTATCCATTGTAGATATTAAATACATCCATATTTCTTTATTTCCTTCCACAATGGTAAATAAACTTGCGACATCATTTACATGCATTAATCGTAACATAGCTCTATCATTTACTATTTTCATAAACTATTCTCCTTTTGTATAGGTGTTTCAGTAGTTAGCATTTCAGAATCATTTTTTGAATGATTCTTTAGGTTAGATATAAGCTGGATGATTGTCTATAATATTAAAATTATTAAGCATTTCCTTCTTATTACCATTTTCATATAATTATATCTATCTCAAAAGGTCCACCATATATATTTTTTCTTTGACTAGTGGAATAGTTCTTCACACCATTCCTGTAACTTTTTTACAAACATCATAATCTTATTTTAAATCTACCTTGATTGCTGTAATCATCAATATCAAGATAATAGAAACAAGTTATCCAAAACACTAAATACGAGAAACATATAAAAATGGGGGTATTATGAAATTTTACGCATCATTGCCTACTGATAACGAAGATTATGTAAATATATAAAGGTAACAGAAATAACTATTAAACGACTATATACGAAACCGCTACAACGCTAAAAAGCTAATTTTTCGAACTATCTATAAAGTGAAAAAGACGTTATCCTTTCTGTAGGACTATAGGAAGGATAACGTCTTTGTATGTCTATTTCTGTATCTGATGAATTACAGCTATTTGCTCAAGAGATTCAACACTTTTTATCTCCAAATATTTTACGAGACCTTGCTAGAGATGTTGTGCTACCCCATCAATATAAAATAGAAAAAGTATGACTTGTTGGAAAGGACAAAGTTTTTTTATTTAATAGCATTAAAGTTTCTTAGGGTGAGGAAATTTTTTTAACGATTTTTAGACAATTTGAGACATTTATTATAATTCAATATTTATAGTATGTATTGAAAAATACGTTGCACTTATTACTTAATGTTGCTATTTTCTACGAACTCAGAGAAATTATGAAGAAACTTTAGAATAAATTGTATTATATCCCATTATGTTTAGTTAGTAGAGAATCTGATTATTTTTGATGAGTGATTTATAATAAAGAATGGTTTATGTAATTATTAAATTACCATATCAAGCCATACCAAACAACACCGAACCCAGCCGGGGGATACCATGCCAAGCCCAACCTGATTAAATGACCTATTTCTTCAGCAATAGGGAGGTCATCTCCTATTGAACAGCTTAAACTGTTTCGACACTGAAAAATAGGGGGTTATATACCTTATGATATATAACTATCTTGAAACAAAACACTTGTTTCTATAGCTTTTTTTGTTACTATTAATAATGAGAAAAAATAAGGTAGTAGGGGAAATAAAATGAAAAAAACAATTGATCATATCGGAATCGCAGTTCGAGATATAGATAGTACGATACGTTTTTATGAAAATGTGTTACTAGGAACTTTAATAGATCGTTACGTAAGTGAAGCTCCTGGTGTGGAAAGTGAAGTAGCCATTCTTGAAGTGGCTGGAGATAGAATTGAATTACTTGCACCGACGAATAATACGACATCTCCAATTGCCCGTTTTATTAAACAAAAAGGTAAAGGTGTTCATCACGTTGCGTATCGTGTCGATGATTTAGATGTGGCTCTAGAAGAGTTAAAAGAACAAGGTATTCGGACATTAGAGCATACACTACGCATTAATAAGCACGGTAGAAGGTTAATTTATCTTAACCCAGCGGATACAGAAGGAACGATTATCGAGTATTGTGATTATCCGGAAGAGAAATAGAAGAGGGATATTTTTTTAAAGGTGTTACGCAATAACGTAACACCTTTTTATTTATGTATTTCACATTTTCTTCACAAATGATTCACGATAACTTTTCTTCTTTGATAACTTACATAAATATATTTTATGATATAATAACAATCAACTTTAAAAATGTAAGTTGTATCTATAGTAATAGTTACTATTATATTAGAAGTTTAGAGGTGGAAGAGAAATAAGAGTTATACTTTATAGAAGTTTATATTTAATCAGGTTAATATTTCGCCCGAGAATCAAACTTCGGAAGTTAAAGTAATGAAAATAGAGCGATGAGGAAGAAAGAAGTGAAATGAGTGTGAAAGTAATGAGAAGATTAGGGACATGGTTATTACTTGCATGTGTGCTTATCATATTGATACCGAAAAGTGCATCTGCTCATGCGTACGTTGTGAAATCAAACCCTATGGAAAATGAAACGTTGAAGAGAGCACCATCTGTTGTGAAAATTGAATTCGATGAGGACATACAAGTTTCACGTTTTAATACATTGTACGTGAGAGATACATCAGGTAAAAGAGTCGATTTAAAAGATGCTCATATTGATAAAAAAAATAAAAAACTATTAGAAGCCGGATTAAAAGACAATCTCAAAAATGGTCTCTACTCTATTCAGTGGAAAGCTATTTCAGCTGATGGACATCCAATTCAAGGGGTTATTCCATTCCGTATTGGATTAGCAGAAGCGGGAACAGACGATGTACAAGTGGAAGCGATGGGGTATGTCCCGCAAATCGATATGATTATGGAACGTGGAATTTTATATGCGAGTTTCTCGCTATTTTTAGGAGTTCTCTTCTTTAATCTTATTATGTATAAAGGGAATGCAACCTCGGTTCGATCAAGGAGTAAGAACATAATATGGATCTCCTTATTTGGGATATTTATTAGCTTGTTATTCAACCTACCATTGCAATCGAAAATAAATGCTGATGTTTCATGGCTAGAAGCATTCAATCCTTTACTATTAAAAGAAACATTACAGCTTTCTGTTTTTGGTTATGTATGGATTACTCAAATGGTTCTCATTAGTACGCTTATAATTGTTACGTATTTTGCGGTGAAGCATGAGAAGTTTTCGTCGTTTAAAGTATGGAGTATTCCAATACTATTGTTTATAGGGTTACTTGTTATGAAAGCCTTTAATAGTCACGCATACGGTTTAAAGTTTAAAGACATTGCTGTCGTTATGGATTTTCTACATTTATTCGCAGCTTCATTATGGGTTGGTGGTTTATCATCTATTATTCTTCTTTTACGTAAAGAGGATAACAAGTGGCATATGTATTGGGATATGATTAAGCGTTTTTCACCGTGGGCAACAGGTGCTGTCATCGTGATTTTAATAACAGGCCTTTTTAACAGTACATTTTTTATTCCAACAATCCACTCGTTATTTGATACGAAGTATGGATTGGCTTTATTAACAAAGATACTTTTATTCATTTTCATGGGGATATTGGGAATTATTCATTATATGAAAGGGAGAATGCGAGCGCAGCAAGGATTAGGAGGTACGGTGAAAGTAGAGTTTGTCATTGGAATTATCATTTTCGTAATCGTAGCTTTTATGACAAACGTACAAACACCACCGATGCCTCCTACTGGACCTTTTACAGAGAGTAAGCAATTAGATAATGGATATGAACTTACGCTAAATGTAAGTCCGAATAAGGTAGGACAAAATAAATTCCATATTACACTAAAGGATGAAAAGGGACAGCCTGTTACTGATATGGAACAAATGATATTGATGACTCAATCATTAGATATGAACATGGGAAAAGGTTCATTTAAAGTTTCAGTAGTTTCACCAGGAGAATATGAAGCAGAAGGTATGTATATTAATATGACAGGAAACTGGAATATACATGTTCATGGATTAACAAAATCTCTTGATAGTTTCGATACAGATTTTAAATTTATTGTCGGTGGCAGATAAAAAGAAGCTATGTATGAAAAGGAGCTAATAGAAAATGAAACGTATAAAAAAATTAGGAACAACAATGATCGCAACAATTATTGCAATGGGAATGTTTTCGTTACCTGTTAGTGCGCACGTCACTGTAAAACCAGCAACTTCTGACGTTGGTTCTTGGGAGACATATACGATAAAAGTACCAGTTGAAAAAAATGTAGCAACAACAAAAGTTACACTGAAAATACCGTCTGGAGTAGAGTTCCAGCAGTATGAACCAGTGTCAGGATGGAAAGTTGAGGAGCAAAAAGATACAGCTGGAAAAGTTAAAACTGTAGTATGGGAAGCAACAGGAGAAGGGATTTTACCCGGTCAGTTCCAGCGATTTACTTTCGTCGCTAAAAATCCGGATAAAGAGCAAAAAATAGCTTGGGACGCATATCAACAATATAAAGATGGAGAAATTGTTGAATGGACAGGCGATGAAAAAGCTGAAAAACCGCATTCACTTACTACAATTGCAAAAGGTACGTCATTAACAGGAGAACATGGTGAAGTGTCTAGTGTAGAAAAGAATGAAGGTACTAGTAATATGCAATTGATAGCAATTGTCTTATCTATTTTTGCGATAGTATCGTCGGTAAGTGCGTGTGTTTTTGTAGTACGTCGTAAAAAGTAAGACGTAAGAAAGAGCCTACAAACAGTAGGCTCTTTCTTACGTTTATTTCAATTCAACTTGCTGCCTTACAGCAAGTGTTTTCGGTTTTATATTTACAAAACAAATACTCACAACAATAAATAATAGTCCGATGAATAAGCTAATGGTAATAGCCTCATGTAAGAAAATTGAACTTACAATAATAGCAATTAGTGGAATGAGGAATGTATAAGCCCCAACTTTACTTGCTTCACCAGCTCCAACAAGTGTGAAGTATGCAAGCCACCCCATTGCAATAACAAAGAATGAAATAAAGAGAAGTACGCTAACAAATGGTATACTCCAAGCGATACTAGACCAGCTTTCAAACTCTGTACCAAATCCAATTAAGCAAAGACCACCAATAATAAGCTGAAGTGTTACCATCCAAATGGCATTAACACGGTGACCAGTCTTCTTAATGAATACTGTGCCAAGTGCCCAGCCAATAGCGCATCCTAACGCGAGAAGAATTCCAATAACAGAAATATGTCCTGTTAAACTGCTTGAGCTAATAACGCCTACACCAATAAATCCGAGAACAAGCCCGAAAATTTTCAAGCCGTACATTGATTCTTCAAGCCATATCCACGAGAAAATACCGAGTAAAACTGGTTGTAGAAATACAATGGCGGAAAATAACCCAGCAGGCATATATTGAAGACCAACAGTTTGTAACCCGTAAAATATAATGATGTTAAGTAAAGAAGAAATAACGTATAAATGCCACGTTTCTTTTAAATGTAATTCTTTATATTTGGGTAGAGCGAAAAGGAGTAAAATGAATCCTCCAATTAAAGTTCGAACGCCTGCAAATAAAACGGGTGGTGTATAATGCAGGGCAAACTTAGATAAAGGCCAATTGATTCCCCACATGAAAACGAGAAAGGTAAGGATTATGGCCGTCTTAGTTCGAGAAAGCTGTGTCACGGTAAGACCTCCTTGTTGTTATTCATTTCACTATGATATGATATCGAATGTAATAAATAAAATGAATCTTTTTTATAAGGAGTATAAGTGATTAGTTATGACTATTACACAACTGCAAGTATTAATAAAAACTATTGAGTTAGGTAGTTTTACGAAGGCTGCCAGGGTGTTGAATATGACGCAACCAGCTGTAAGTCATGCCATTTCAAGTATTGAGTCAGAGTTAGGAGTTACGATTCTTATACGTGATAAACGACAAGGATTACTCGTTACGGATGTAGGAAACAGAATTCTTGTACATATTAGAGAGATTTTGAACGGTGTAGAGAAGATTGAACAAGAAGTTGCGATGGAGAAAGGACACGAAGTGGGGACGATTCGAATTGGGAGTTTTCCGAGTGCTTCTGCACATTTCTTACCGAAAATGATAAACCATTTTAAGGAGAAGTATCCGAGCTTAGAGGTCGTTCTTTGTGAAGGAACAATTAAAGAAGTTGAAGATTGGTTAATATCGAGGGTTGTTGATATAGGAATTGTTATTTTGCCTAATAAAGAGATGGAGATTGTCCCGTTAACGAAGGGAAAAATGGTTGCTATCTTAAGAGAGGATCATCCTCTTTGTAAGAAGGACTCTATTACAATTCGTGATTTGGAGAATGAACCGATCATATTATGTAAGGGCGGATACGAACCACCCATCATTGATATGTTTAAACAAGCCAACGTACCACTTCGGGCTGAGTATGTAATTTCTACCGTTACTACAGCTTTAAATATGATTCAAGAAGGATTAGGCATTGCAATATTAGCTGAATTATCTTTAACGAATTTACCACAGAATGTGCAAACGAGAGAATTGGAACCGCAAGTATGGAGAGAAATTGCTTTAGCTGTTCCTTCATTAAAGGATTCTTCAATCGCTGTACAGCTATTTATTGAAGAATTTCAAGCGCTATTTGCAGAATAAAAAGGGGTGTCTCATATATCATAATGGGGCACTTTTTAATTTGCTTATAAAAAATCTATGAAAAGGATTGACTTATTTTTTAGTTGTAACTATAATGATTACATCGAGGTGGTGATTACGATGAAAATTAGTAGCCGCTTTTCCATAGCTGTTCATATTTTATCTATTTTGAAAAACAATCCATCTTCACTTTGTACTTCAGACTATATGGCTGAGAGTGTCAATACAAATCCAGTAGTCATTCGTAAAATCATGTCGTACTTGAAACAAGCTGGCTTTGTTTACGTAAATCGTGGACCGGGTGGCGCGGGATTACTAAAGGATTTACATGAAATCACATTGTTAGATGTGTATCATGCAGTGAACGTAGTCGAAGAAGACAAGCTATTTCATATTCACGAGCAACCGAATCCAGATTGTCCAATTGGGGCGAATATTCAAGCGGTGTTAGAAATTATTTTAATTCAAGCACAATCCGCGATGGAAGAAGTTTTGAGAAATATTACGATGGGGCAGTTGTTTGAAACTTTGCAAGAAAAAATGAATGCTTAAATAATATTTATATTTTTTTATCATCAATGTAACTGTTTCGGTTACAACAATAAGGTAAGGTGTAAAAGTTATGACTGTAAAAATGAAAGTATACTCAGATTTTATATGTCCGTTTTGTTTTTTAGCAAAAGGTCCATTAGATGAGGTAGCGAAAGAGAAAGATGTAGAGATTGAATGGATGCCATTTGAATTACGTCCAAGTCCATATTCAAAAATAGATCCATGGAATGAACCAGAAAAATTAGGTTCATGGGATGCTTTCATTCTTCCGACAGCGAAGAAGTTAGGAATTGATATGCGCTTGCCACGTGTTTCACCACATCCATATACACATTTAGCTTTCGAAGGATGTCAATTTGCAAAAGAACGTGGACTAGGTAATGAGTATCATCACCGCGTATTCACAGCATTTTTCCAAGAAGAGCAAAACATTGAAGATATTGATGTGTTAACAAAATTAGCGGTAGAAATAGGACTTCCTGAGGCGGAATTTAAAGATGCTTTAGTAACTCGTAAATATAAAGAAAAGCATCAAGAAGCAATTCAACACGCATATGATGAAGCGAATATTATGGCTGTTCCAACTGTCATGATTGGAGATGAAGTCATTCAAGGGCTTGCTAGTAAAGAAACACTAGAAAGGGTCATTGATAAAGAAATTGAAAAGGATAAAACAAATTCATTTGAAGGTATGCAATGTAATACCGATGGATATTGCTAATTCGCTTGTTATGAAATAACAAAATAAATTATAAAACAAACATTTGGAGGAATTAAAATGTCAGCAACTACAACAAACTTAAAAGAAGCAATCGTGAACCGCCGTTCAATTCGTAAAGTAACAAAAAACGATGCAATTACGAAAGAAAGAATTGAAGAAGTGTTAAAAACAGCTTTACACGCACCAACATCTTTCAATATGCAAAGTGGTCGTATGGTTGTATTAATGGATGGAGAGCATGAAAAGTTTTGGGATATCGTTAAAGAAACACTAAGAGCACGCGTACCAGCAGAAAACTTTGAAGCGACTGTAGAAAGACTAAAAGGCTTCCATGCAGGTGTAGGAACAGTTCTATTCTTTGAAGATCAAGCAACTGTAGAAAAAATGCAAGAAAATGCCCCATTATACAAAGATCAGTTCCCATTCTGGTCTCATCAAGGAAATGCGATGTTACAACATACTGTGTGGATGCTATTATCTGCTGAAGGAATTGGAGCGTCATTACAACATTACAACCCAATCGTAGATGCTGAAGTGAAAGAAACTTGGAACATTCCGGCAGAGTGGAGCTTAGTAGGTCAAATGCCATTTGGTGAACCAAACGAACAACCAGCAGAAAGAACGTTCTTACCTACTGAAGATGTAGTGAAATTTTATTAAGAAATACAATATGTAACGAGAAGGAAGCTGTGCTTAAAAACAGCTTCCTTTTTTGTAGTGGTGTTAATTTATGCGTATTTAGGGAAGAAATATAAGAAATAATACGGTGAGAAGGGAATTAGAAAAATGAATGATGAGAAAAAATATACAGTGGTAGGTACTGATGTTGAGGAAGTAAAGCGTTTAAATAAAAATTCAGGGTTAACGTATAATCAAGTGAAAGAAATGTTAGCAAAGCAAATGCAAAAAAAGAAGTAATTAGATTGAAATCTTTCATTTTTTCATTTAGCATTTTGATTGGAGAGAGTTAAGTAAAAGGTAACTCTCTTTTTTGTATAGCTAAGCATCTTATAGAGTGGAGGAAGCAACATGAAGAAATGGGTAAAGGTAACGCTGTCTATCACTGGAGGCATTGTCTTATTAGCGTGTGCTGGTGGATATTACGTGTATAAAAATTATTTTCCAAAGGAACCTGAGCGTATTGTATATGATAAAGAAAGAGTGCTACAACCGATACATAATCAGCTTAAAGGAATCAATATAGAAAATGTAAAGATAAAAGAAAAAGAAGTCGTAAATGCGACTGTAGATGAGCTTCAAAAAATGATTGATGATGGAAAGTTGTCATATGAAGAATTAACGAGTATTTATCTCTTTAGAATACAAGAACATGATCAAAATGGAATAACATTAAATTCTGTTACAGAGATAAATCCTAATGCGATGGAAGAAGCAAGAAAGTTAGATCAAGAGCGGGGTAGAAACAAAAATTCGAATTTATATGGTATTCCTGTCGTTGTAAAAGATAATGTACAGACGGAAAAAGTGATGCCGACTAGTGCAGGAACTTATGTATTAAAAGATTGGATTGCAGATCAAGACGCAACAATTGTGAAGCAGTTGAAAGAAGAAGGAGCATTTGTTTTAGGAAAAGCGAATATGTCTGAGTGGGCGAACTATTTATCTTTTACAATGCCAAGTGGGTATAGCGGGAAGAAAGGACAAAATTTAAACCCGTACGGTCCGATTACATTCGATACTTCAGGATCAAGTTCAGGATCTGCTACAGTAGTTGCAGCAGATTTTGCACCGCTTGCAATTGGAACAGAAACGACGGGATCGATTGTTGCACCAGCGGCGCAGCAATCAGTAGTTGGGTTACGTCCATCTTTAGGTATGGTAAGTAGAACAGGAATTATTCCGTTAGTTGAAACTCTTGATACAGCAGGACCTATGGCAAGAACGGTAAAAGATGCAGCAACGTTATTTAATGCAATGATAGGTTATGACGAAAAAGATGTTATGACAGAAAAAATGAAAGATAAAGAAAGAATTGATTATACAAAGGATTTATCGATAGATGGATTAAAAGGGAAAAAGATAGGGCTTCTTTTTTCTGTAGACCAACAAGATGAAAATAGAAAAGCAGTAGCAGAAAAAATTAGAAAAGACCTTCAAGATGCAGGTGCGATATTAACTGATAATATCCAGTTAAGTGCTGAGGGTGTAGATAATTTGCAAACATTAGAATATGAGTTCAAGCATAATGTAAACGACTATCTTTCACAGCAAAAGAATGTACCGGTAAAATCGTTAGAAGAGATTATAGCGTTTAATAAAAAGGATAGTAAAAGACGAATAAAATACGGACAAACATTAATTGAAGGGTCTGAAAAATCTGTTATAACGAAAGAAGAGTTTGAAAACGTAGTGTAAACGAGTCAAGAAAATGCAAGAAAAGAGCTAGATAGGTATTTAGTAGAAAAAGGTTTGGATGCTCTAGTTATGATTAATAACGATGAAGTTCTTCTATCAGCTGTAGCTGGTTATCCGGAATTAGCGGTTCCTGCTGGATATGATAAAAATGGAGAACCAATCGGTGTAGTGTTTGTAGGGAAACAGTTTGGTGAAAAAGAGCTTTTCAATATTGGATATGCGTATGAACAGCAGTCTAAAAATAGAAAATTACCTAGTTTATAAAAGATTATATGAAAAATAACTGGAATCCACCGAAATATGTTGGTGGATTCCAGTTAAACGAATCTAACAATATGAAAAGAAAAAAAGGATTCTTCTCAATTAGTAAGAAAGATTGTCTATAGGAGTTCATAAAATGTAATATATTCAATTTCCATCCATTGAAGGGGGAGGTTAATTCTTAATGAATGAAGTAAAGAGTTTTTTTCGAAGTAGAGGGTTTCAACGGTTTCTCGTTTTAATAATAGTAGCGCTTGTATTATACGCATTAAAAAGTATGATTAATTTAATATTAATTACGTTTATACTGACGTTTTTAATGGATCGATTTCAACGTTTTATTTCAAGAAAATTGAAAGTAAACCGGAAAATTGTTATTGCATGTTTATATATAATACTAGTTTCCTTTATAGGCACAACGTTATATAAATATTTACCTGTGCTGACGATACAAATTTCACAATTAATTTATCAGTTTAAACTATTTTTTCAAAATCCACCTGATAATGAAATCGTTAAATATGCACTTTCGACAATTAATGGGATGGAAGTATCAAAATATATAGAACAAGGTGTAGACGTCATATATCAATCAATAGCAAATATAGGGAAGGTAAGTTTACAAATATTATTATCTCTAATTTTAAGCTTATTTTTCTTATTAGAAAAAGAGCGTATTATTACATTTACATCAAAGTTTAAAGATAGTAAGTTAAAAATCTTTTATGAAGAAATTGCATATTTTGGTGAAAGATTTGCAAGATCGTTCGGCAAAGTAATTGAGGCTCAGTTTTTAATTGCCGTTGTAAATTGTATTCTTACTGTCATTGCATTAATCGTTTTAGGATTTCCACAGCTACTTGTATTAGCTGTTATGATTTTCTTACTAGGGTTGATTCCTGTTGCAGGTGTGATTATTTCTTTGTTTCCACTTTGTATCATTGCTTACAACGTAGGCGGAGTTATGTACGTAGTATACATACTCGTATTCATAACAGTAATCCATGCTCTTGAAAGTTATTTTTTAAATCCGAAGTTTATGTCTGCAAAAACAAATTTACCAATATTCTACACATTTATGATTCTTATCTTCTCAGAGCATTTCCTCGGAATATGGGGGCTTATTATCGGGATACCAATCTTTATCTTTTTATTAGATGTACTTGATATAAATAATGAGGATGCGACTAAAAAATAAGAAATGATAGAAAATCACTAAAAAGTCATAGGAGATAATGAAAATAAAAAGCAATCCAAAATAAATTGGATTGCTTTTTATCTTAATTAAAGAACCGGAGCCATTGTTTCTTTCAATACTTGAACAGAGTGGTCGAATTTTAATTCTTCATCTTCACTTAATTCAACCTCTAAAATTTCACGAACACCGCCGCGATTTAAAACAGCAGGTACCCCGATATAAACATCTTTTTGACCGTATTGACCTTCTAAGTAAGCTGATACAGTTAATACACTATTTTCGTCGTTTAAAATTGCTTTTGTAACACGTAGAAGTGACATACCGATACCATAATAAGTTGCGCCTTTACGCTCAATAATATGGTAAGCTGCATCACGGACGTTTATGAAAATTTTGTCTAAATCTTCTTGATTATACGTGTTGTCTTTTTCAAGCAGTGTTTGTAGTTTTTGGATACCAACGGAAACATGGCTCCAAACTGGAAGTTCAGTATCGCCGTGTTCTCCGATAATATAAGCGTGAATGTTGTGTGGACCAATATCGAAGTACTCACCTAACATATAACGGAAACGAGCAGAATCAAGCGTTGTACCAGAACCGATTACACGTTCTTTCGGTAAACCAGATTCTTTCCAAGTTACGTAAGTTAAAATATCTACAGGGTTTGTTGCGATTAAGAAGATGCCATCAAATCCGCTATCCATAATACTGCGAACGATTTGTTTGAAGATTTTAGCGTTTTTCTCAACTAAATCTAAACGTGTTTCGCCTGGTTTTTGTGGTAATCCAGCTGTAATAACTACAAGGTCAGCATCTTTACAATCTTCGTAGCTGCCTTTCCATACTCTAGTTGGAGCTGGTGCGAATGGAACAGCATGACTTAAGTCCATTGCTTCCCCTTCAGCTTTTGCCTCATTTACATCGACTAAAACAAATTCTTCAGCTACAGCCTGGTTAATCATGCAGTAAGCATAACTACATCCAACTGCTCCTGTTCCTACTAATACAACACGGTTAATACCTTTTTTCATTTCAAAATTCCTCGCAATTTCATTGATTTTATTATGTAAGATAATATGTCTTACTTCTATAGGGTCATATCTAGTTTATTACATTTTATAAAAGATATTCAAGTATTTGAAAATGTATCCGTGCAAATCCGCGAACAAAACATAGGAATTCAGTGAACCGAATATAATTCAGTAAAATCCTTTGTAAAAGGGGAAATGGCATGGGGAATCCATTAGCAATGGAAGAAATGCTTCATATTATTCATGCAGGGCTTGTTAAAAAGAATAACCCAAAACGGATTACGATTGCAGGTGCAGGGATTTCTGGATTAGTTGCAGGTTCTTTATTAAAAGAGGCTGGGCACGAAGTAACGATTATAGAAGCAAATAACAGAATAGGTGGCAGAGTGTATACGATTCGGGAACCATTTAGTGTGGGTTTATATTTTAATGCGGGACCGATGAGAATCCCTGACACCCATAAGTTAACCTTAGCGTATATTCATAAATTTAAACTACCTTTAAACCTTTTTATAAATAAAACTTTTGCAGATATCATTTATACGAATAACATTCAAACGAGATTGAATGTGTTTGAAAATGATCCAAGTGTACTTGAATATCCGGTTTTGGATAAAGAAAGAGGAAAAACGGCAGAAGAGCTAATGATTGAAGTATTAGAACCAATACTAAATTACATTAAGAAGGATCCTGATAAAAACTGGCTTATCGTTGAAAAAAAGTATAAAACGTATTCGCTTGGTTCATTTTTAATGGAGTATTATTCAGATGGTGCGATAGATATGATTGGGGTACTTCTTGATATGGAAGCTTATATGGGAATGTCCTTAATTGAAGTATTACGTGAAATGATTTTCTTTACTTCAACAACGAAATATTATGAAATAACTGGTGGAATGGATAAGTTATCGAATGCATTCTTACCACAATTAAGGGAACATATTTTAATGCCGTATAAGGTTGATAAAATTATACAAGAAGATAATAAAGTAATGTTACAAGGAAATCATGAACAAACGTTAGAGCAATTTACAATAACAAGTGATTTTGCTATTATTACAATTCCATTTTCAGCGTTAAGATTTGTAGAAGTTCAGCCATACTATTTATTCTCTTATTTTAAAAAAAGAGCAATTCGTGAATTAAATTATATTGCTGCAACTAAAATTGCAATAGAGTTTAAAAGTAGATTTTGGGAGAAAGCGGGACAGTGTGGCGGTAAATCTATTACTGATTTACCGATACGGTTTACATACTATCCGAGTTATAGCATTCATACTCCAGGACCAGCTATCGTTATAGCAAGTTATACGTGGGCAGATGAGGCGTTAACATGGGATAGTCTCCCGCAAAGAGATCGTATTCGTTACGCATTAAAAAATTTAGCGGAAATATACGGTGACATCGTCTATAGTGAGTTTGTCACTGGAACATCTTTTAGCTGGAGTGAAAATCCGTATTCTTGCGGTGCATTTACAGCTTTCGAACCAGGCCAAGAGCTCGAGTTATTTCCGTATATTACACCACCATCTGGAAAAGTACACTTTGCAGGAGAGCATACGACATTAACACATGGATGGATGCAAGGGGCAATTGAGTCTGGAGTTAGAGTTGCATATGAAGTAAATGAACAGTGAATCTCTTATATTTACAAATGGTCATTCTTTTAATAAAATGATAAATATAAATCGTAATTATTACGCTTTGAATACATTTGAAGTAAAGAAATGGATGGTCGGTTGAATGAATAAAGTGGAGATTCATATATTAGGTGGTTTTTTAGGTAGTGGAAAATCAACATTATTACAAAATTTATTGTTAGCAGAGAAAAAGAAGAATAGAAAAGTTGCAGTATTAATGAATGAAATTGGTGAATACTCAGTAGATACAGATATTATTGGAAAAGAGAATGTTTTAAGAGAACTTCTTAAAGGATGTATTTGTTGTACGTTAAAAGAAGAGCTTGAAATACAATTACATTCGTTATACCAACAAGAAAGACCAGATGTAATTTATATAGAAACGACAGGTGTTGCGCATCCAATTGAAGTGTTAGACGCGTGTGTCTCGCCAATTTTAGCTCCTTTTCTGGAAGTGAAATCAATTGTAGTCGTTTTAGATGCAGTAAGGTGGTTAAATCGAAGTATATTAAGTGCAAATGTACAACAGCTATTGCATGAGCAACTGAAATTTGGTAGTCACATTCTTGTTAATAAAGCAGATTTACTAACAGATGAAGATAAGAATACAGTATTTGAAGAAGTAAAGGCAATAAATGATCATGCGAAAATGTATGAGACAAAGTATTGTAATATATCTTTAAAAGATATAGAAGAAGCAGAATTTCCAAATGATGAGGAACACGAGACACTACATGTCAAACAGCATTTACATATACAAACGATGACATATCAATTTACGAAACCGATTGATCAAGACAAATTATATGAATGGCTTTCGAATTTACCAGATAGTATTTATCGAGTGAAAGGTTTTGTGAAATTCCATGGAGATAAATACCCTCACCTATTCCAATATTCGTTCGGAGTACCAACTTTATTAGAACAAGACTTCGGTTTCCCGACAAACTTAGTAGTAATAGGAGAAGGACTAGATAAGAAACAATTGGCTGAAGGGTTAGAGAAAGTAGAACTTAACTCTAATTAAGGGGAAAAGACTAACTTAAAAATAAGTTAGTCTTTTTGTATGGTCATTACTGAAATGAAACAGTATTTTCAATTGGATTGCAGAATATATATTGATTGTATGTCCGTTTCCATTACATAGGAAGGTGATTATATATTTGTGCCGAATGTAGAGGGTACTACAAGAGTTTTCCATTATCTATCGAATTAGTTAGTCATGATTACGGCCAGGGGATTTTGGCGTGTTTGATTCTATCAGAAAGTAAAGTATGGGGAGGATCACAATGTCGATGAAAAAACGTAAGTGGCTAAAGACAATGTTTACTGGTTGTGTTTTAGGTTCGTTATTAATAACGGCAGCTTGTTCAGGAAAGAAAACAAGTACAGAGGATGAAAAAACGATTAAGGTAGGAGTCCTTGCTTCTTTAACAGGACCGCTAGAATCGTATGGAAAACAAACAGTGAACGGATTTGAATTAGGGTTAGATTATGCAACTGGTGGAACTGGGAAAGTAGATGGGAAAAAGATTAAGTTTGTTGTAGAAGATACAGAAACGAAAGCGGATGTAGCAGTTAAAAAAGCTACGAAGTTATTAGAAGAAGAGAAAGTTGATTTTTTAGTTGGATCGTCTAGTTCAAGTGATACGTTAGCGGTTTTACCACTGGCTGGGGAATATGAAAAGATTATGGTTGTAGAACCGGCAGTTGCGGATAGTATTACCGGGAAGAACTGGAATAAATATATTTTTAGAACTGGAAGAAGTTCCTCACAAGATGCGATTGCAGGAGCAGCAGCAATTGCGAAAAAAGATGTAAAGATTGCGACATTTGCCCCAGATAACGCTTTTGGTCGTGAAGGGATTGCTGCATTTAAAGCGGGTGCGAAAAAATTAGGTGCAAACATTGTGAATGAGCAATACGCGGATACAAATTCAACAGATTTTACAGCGAATATTCAAAATATCATTAGTTCAAAACCAGATTATTTATTTATCGTTTGGGCAGGGGCAAATTCACCTTGGAAACAGTTGAAAGATATGAATGTGGAAGCGCAAGGTATTAAAATTTCTACAGGTGCGCCAGATATACCAGCATTAAAAACAATGGATGCATTAGTAGGTATGCAAGGTTTTTCTGTATATTATCACACACTTCCAAAAAATAAAGTGAATGATTGGCTAGTTGAAGAGCATAAAAAACGTTTTAATGGTGCAGTGCCAGATTTGTTTACAGCGGGAGGAATGTCGGCAGCAATTTCTATTGTAGAAGCCTTAAAGAAAACAAAAGGTGATACAGATGTAGATACCTTGATTAAGAAAATGGAAGGAATGGAATTTGATACACCGAAAGGAAAGATGAAGTTTAGAGAGAAGGACCACCAAGCGATGCAGACACTGTATTCTATCACATTGAAAAAGCAAGACGGTGTTGATTATCCGGTGCCAGTGTTAGAGCGAGAATTAACGATGAAAGAAACAGAACCACCAGTTCAAAATAAATAGACTGAATTTTCTGTTGTTTTTGTATAAAGAGGGGGGACCCTCTTTATACATATTTCTTTCATACTCACGGCTTTAAAGGGAGGGATTTCGTGACACATTTGCTAGAGACGAAAAATCTTAGTGTATCTTTTGGTGAACATCAAGTTATTAAAGATGTAAATTTAACTGTCCAAAAAGGAAAGCTCATTTCTATTATTGGGCCAAATGGTGCGGGGAAGACAACGTTATTTAATTTACTAAGTGGACAGATTTCACCGACAACAGGTGAAGTGTATTTTAAAGGGCAAGATATTACAAAACTATCGATTTCAGATCGAACACGCTTAGGAATCGGTCGCTCTTTTCAGCTTACAAACATATTCCCAGAATTAACGGTACTTGAAAATGTCCGTTTAAGTGTTCAATCATTCGTACAAGATTACTATAGTTTTTTCCCGAGTTCAGCAAAATTAAAGCAACAAGTTGGAGAGGCGAGACGTTTCTTAAAAACAGTATTACTTCATGAGAAAGAGAACGTATTAGCGAAAGATTTGGCACATGGAGAGAAAAGGAAGCTAGAACTTGCGATGTTATTAGCTTTAAAAACGGATGTGTTATTACTTGATGAGCCGACGGCAGGTATTTCGGTTGAGGAAGTCCCTGCTATATTACAAGTGATTGAAAATATTAAGAAACATCCAGAGAGCACAATTGTACTTATCGAACACAAAATGGATATGATACTAGGTTTGTCAGATCATCTTATCGTTTTATTTCATGGAGAGTTATTGGCTAAAGGATTGCCAGAAGAAATTATGAAGGATGAGCGTGTACAAAGTGCTTATTTAGGGGGATTATATAGTGGCACTATTACAAGTGAATAATATAGAAACGTATTTAGATCAGTTTCATATTTTGCAAGGAGTATCTCTTGCTGTTGAGAAAGGGACGATTACTGTACTGTTTGGTAGAAATGGGGCAGGGAAAACAACGACATTACGTTCAGTGATGGGGTTTCACCGCATTGCAGATGGTGAAATTTATTATGATAGTGCAAAAGTGAGTGGATTACCTACACATTTAATTTCAAGGAAAGGAATAGGGTATGTACCAGAAAATCAAGGTATTTTTCATGATTTGACAGTAGAAGAAACTTTCGCTCTTGCTAGGGGAAAAGGTGAGGAAGTAGAAGGGAAAATAGAGTGGATGCTGGAACTATTTCCGGATTTAAAGCAGTTTTGGAATAAGAAAAGTGGGCTCTTGAGCGGAGGGCAAAAGCAAATGTTGGCTATTTCAAGAGCGTTTATTAATAGTGATGGATTATTACTTATTGATGAACCGAGCAAAGGGCTATCCCCGATAATGGTGGAGAAATTAATGGTAGCTATTTTGAAGATGAAAGAGAAAACAACAGTTTTACTTGTTGAGCAAAATTTTATGATGGCCAGTCAAATTGGCGATTATTTTTACATTATGGATAACGGACGAATTGTTCATAACGGTTTTATGAATGAATTAAAAAAGGATAAGGAAATGTGTCATAAATATTTAGGAATCTCTTAACATGAATCCGAGGTGAAAAGGATGGATGTGTTAATCAATTTATTTGTAAATGGGATTTCAACAGGGATGCTCATTTTTTTGTTAGCATCAGGTCTTTCACTTATTTTCGGTTTAATGAGCGTTTTAAACTTTGCACACGGTGGTTTATTTGCATGGGGAGCATTTACAGGTGTTTGGTTATTTAATATGACAGGAAGTTATATATTAGCTTTAGTTGGAGCAGTAGCCATGGGAATGTTCCTAGGATTTATTTTAGAAAGGTTTCTTATTAGACCGGTATATGGAAATCATGTTCGACAGCTGCTCGTTACGCTTGGAGGAATGCTCGTTCTTAGTGAGTGTATTAAAATATTTTGGGGGCCAAACCCTATTAGTGCAAAATTACCGTTATGGTTACAAGGAAGTTTTACATTCGGAGGTATTATATTAATTAAATATCGTCTATTCGTTATTTTAATTGGGATAATTATTTACATTGCACTACTACTTTTACTCAAAAAGACGAAGATAGGTCTTATGATCCGTGCAGGTGTAATGGATAAAGAAATGGTTCAAGCGCTTGGTATTAATGTAAAAGCGATATTTTCTTTCGTCTTTTTATTAGGGGCAGGGATGGCAGCTTTGGGAGGATTCTTATTAGCACCGTATTCGGGCGTTATTTTCGCCGAGATGGGCATGCAGTATGCAATTTTAGCTTTTATAGTAGTAATTATCGGTGGATTAGGAAGCGTACAAGGTTCAGCTATTGCTTCTTTAATTGTCGGATTAGCTGGTGCTTTTACAGCGTATTTTATACCAGATTTATCACTTGCAATTAATATGTTAATGTTACTATTTTTCTTAATAGTTAAGCCAACTGGACTTGTTGGTGAAAAGGGGTGAAATGGTGAACAACACATCGGACCGAATTAAAGTATACTTCGGAGTATGTATGCTAATTTGTTTAAGTGTATTTCCGTTCGTAAATGATTCACGGAGCCTGTTAATTTTGTTCACTCAAATCTTCATCTTTGCTATTTTTGCAATGAGTTTTGATGTATTGCTTGGGTATACAGGAATTGTATCGTTCGGTCATTGTATGTTCTTTGGGATAGGAGCATATGGGGTAGCGCTTTTATTTGATCGACAAGGCGTATCAATAACGAACTTTTTAATTGGAATAGTAGCTGCAATTATCGTTTCAGCAATCGTTAGTTATATAATTGGTTTGCTTTCTTTACGATTGAAAAGTCATTTTTATGCAATGTTAACACTTGCTATTTCACAGTTGTTTTTCGTACTTGCTGAAAAATGGCGTGGGCTCACTCACGGAGGAGATGGTTTTACATTTGGGGTACCAGACGTATTCCGTGATCGTTTTACGTTTTATTATGTAACACTTATATGTTTACTTATCATTTTTGTTCTGTTACGTCTTTTCACCAAATCTTCTATTGGAAAAGTATTAAAGGCAATTTCCCAAAATGAGCAACGTGTTGAAGCACTAGGATATAAAGTGCTTCATTATAAAATTATTGCTAGCATTGTTGCAGGAGTAGTAGCTACGATTAGCGGTGGTTTATTTGTTATCACATTGCGTTTTGTTAATACGACTGTATTTTCAATTGAAATGACATTAAATGCATTATTGATGACGATGATTGGTGGGGTTGGAACGTTAATTGGAGCAATTGCAGGAGCTGGAATTATTGAATCTCTAAAATATTATTTATCAGAACTAGCTACAGAGTATCCGATCTTTGAACGATGGACGATTATTCTTGGTTTATTGTACATTATCGTATTGCTAGTTTTCCCGAAAGGATTAGTTGGCACGGTTAAGGGACTGGAGAATATGAAACGGAATAAGAAGGAGAAAAGTGCAGAAGTGGAGCAAAATGTGTGAAAAATCAATTGTATAGAATATGAAAATCCCTCTTTTAGATTCATAAAGGAGGGATTTTTTATTAACCAAATAGTTCATCAGGGATTTGTTTGAAAGAGTTTTGATTTGTAAAAAAATGAACAGCTAATTTCTCAACTGGAACATCTTCAATTGGTACCAATTTATCATTTTTAATCGGCAAAAAGGCTATCCCTTTTCCGTCCTGAATAAACTCTTCCATAAGCGAATAAGAATCTAATTGTTGAAGTTGACGCTGAGATAAATTATTTTCTTTTAGAAATTGTATCGTCTTATTTCTAAAAGGGCACTTTTTGTCATTACTAACGAAGAAGAGTTCCTTTGAATAGTCAATGATACATTTTTCTTGATCTTTTAGTAAGCCTATAGAAATTGAAGTAGTAAATACTTTTTTAAAACCTGCACCAGAATCATCCTCATAAGTGATGACCATATCAACTTTTTGTTGCTGCAGTAATTTTGGCAAATGACTACTATTTTCTACATATATTTGATAATTCATGAAATTTTCTTTAATACGCTTACTTAAATAATTAGTCAAAATCGATTGTGACGTCGCGATTATATAAGAAGACCCACTTGTTTTAATTTTATCTTTCGCTTCTTCTAATAGAGTTAATATTTGATTCGTGTAATCTAATAAAATGTCACCAGAAGGTAATAAGGAAACACCTTTGTTATCTCTATGTAGTAAAGGCGTTTCTAATTCTTGTTCTAATTTTTTGATTCGCTCAGTTACGTTCGGTTGAACATAACCTAACTCTTTAGCAGCTTTACTAATAGAACCCTCACTGGCTACAGTTTTGAATATAATAAGATCATTTATTTCCATATATCTCAGCCCCTTATGCACTATCATTATAAATGATACCAAACATAATTTATACCTATTTTACGTTAGCTACTTATCGATTTATCATAATGTATATAAGATTGAAAGCGAGTGATAAACATGATTGGAATGCAATATAAGGTCATTTTGCCAAAGGATTATGACATGGAAATTATTAAGAAAAGGGTAAAGGATAATGGTTATAAAACTGATGGTTTCCAAGCACTAAATTTTAAAGCTTATTTAATTACGGAAACGGAGAAAGACGGGAATTTTTATAACTGCTATGCACCTTTATATATTTGGGATGGTCATGAAGGGATGAATAAATTTATCTTTGAAGGGTATTACGATAACATTTTACAATCTTTTGGATGGCAACAAATAAATATAGGTGTTCCATTAGTGGTTAATCTAAGTGATGGATTTAAGAAATGTAAGTATGTTGTTGAATACGTGGGGAGTATTTCTCAAAAGAATTCATTGATTGAAACTCAATTTAACTTTTTTAATAAGAATGTCCAGAATACAGAAAATTGTAAAGGGAATGTAATAGTGTATAACCCAGATAAGTGGGGATATAGTCAGTTTGAATTTTATGAAGTAAAGCCTGAAATTGAAGAGATAGAGGATATTACATTATATGAGGTTTTACACATTTCACAGTAGATGCGGAATTGAAATAGAAATAAATTATTTATAAAAAATCCATTTTGATTCAAGTAATAATGTTCAAAATGGACTTTTCTTAATTATCTTATGTATATTCAAAACAAATTACTGCTTTTCTTAATTCTTTATTAAAGAATAAGTAAATACGATCGGCACCATAAGCTTGAAAATAATATCCTGTAACAAATCCAACATATGTAAAGGGATGTCCATATTCATCTTTTGGTACATATAGAAGATTCGTAAAGTCAAAAATTTCGTCTTCGTTATCGCAGTCTTCTAATAATTCTTCACCTTCTTCTGTCATAAAACGAACATCATCTAGGATACCATTTACCACAGGATAATTTAATCCCCAGCCATTTGTTTGTTTTTCAACAAACTCTTGTTCTAATACTTCTACAGATGTTATTTCTTTTCCTAAGCTAGAATAAGGATAAATTTTTTGATTACGTTGAAAATACTCTTTACGGATTTGATAATCTCTTTTATTACTCTCATAGGCTTGTTCTATTATGTCAGAATTATTTTGTTCGATTTCGAAATAATTCCAATCCGCTTCAAATTTATATTTTCCATTAATGACATCGAATCCTAATGTATCTGCTTTCGTAAAATTTGTGTGAAATGGTTTGGTGAAATCACCCACGCAACCATCATGGATTTCTTTTGCTGACACAATATGTACCCATTCGTCCAATTCCGGTTCAATACATTGTAAGTTTATAGAACAAATGGGTAAAAAGTGCTTTTTATGTTGTTCCAAATCATCATAAAATATGTCTTCATATTCAGGGAATGGTTTTATAAATTGTTTAGAAATATGCATGTTCTGCCCACCTTTACATTAGTGATTTGTTTAATTTTATCATTTTATTTTAATTTTTTCTTATTTAAAAATTTATGATACACATAGTTATGGGAATAAAGAGTTCGTAAGTAAGGTGGATGTCTTATTGTTAAAATTTTATCATATGTCGAACAGTTGAGAGATGAAGCAAAGTAAGACTTCATACTTATACATAGGCTTATTACATTCGACACATAACGACAATATGCTGTTCATTTATCTGTTAGTATAATATATAGTTTTTGGGGATTTTTATCATTTTTACATTGGGGGAAGGGAATTTATGTTTAAAAAAATCGCGACAGTCACTTTAGCAGGGACGTTAGCTTTCAGTTTATCGGCATGTGATGAGAAGAAAGAAGTAGCTAAAACTGTATCAAATAATAAGAAGGAAGAGCAAAGTAGTGCCAAAAAAGAAAATACGAAGAATGAAGATACAAGAGAATATAATGTTGAAAAAACTACTCAAATTAGAAATCAAAAATTAACAGTCCATAAAGTACAAATAGCACAAGTGGCAGAATATGATAAGCTGGAAAAAGGTAATGAGTTTGTTATTGTTCATGTTACAGTAGAGAATATTGGTAATCAAAAAGTTAGAATTAATCCATTAGATTTTTACCTTGAAAGAGGAGATGGAAGTATCGTGGACCATACATTTTCAACTAGTAATAAAAACGTTTTTAAAATTAAAGATGTAGATCCAAACGGTAAGATAACAGGAGCCATAACGTTTGAAGCGAAAAAAGGTGATTCTAATCTTGAATTAATTTATAGACCTGATGTTATGTCTAAAGAGGAAGTAAAGGTAGAACTTAAATGATATATCCTGTAAAAGTCCAATTGGTGTATGAAGTGAACCCGAATAGTGGTACATGAAAAAACACCTCCTGAATGCGCATACTAAGTATGCAAATTTAATGGAGGTGTTTTTCGTTTGAAGACAAGAGTTCATTACCCAGAAGAAACAAAGTGGAAAGTCATTGAAATGAAGAAAGAAGGTTATTC
>NZ_JBQAHZ010000030.1:0-58539 GCF_051917185.1 Bacillus cereus group sp. MYBK108-1 | reverse complement strand
GGCAGAGAGGTCACACCCGTTCCCATACCGAACACGGAAGTTAAGCTCTCTAGCGCCGATGGTAGTTGGGACCTTGTCCCTGTGAGAGTAGGACGTCGCCAAGCAACTAAACACGAGTCAAATGACTCGTGTTTTTTCGTGTTTTCTTTTATAATCCATAGTAATTAAAAAAATATGCTTAAATAATTACTATTTTGATTAAATGCAGGGGAATGTGGCTAGGATAGTGAATAAGCAAAAGAGTTGCAAATTTTATTAATACGTATATAATTAAAGTCAAAGATAGTCAAAGTCAATAAAGGTGGCGGATAAATGAGAAATATATCTGATATCATTGAGCAATATCTAAAGCAAGTTATTGACTTAAGTAATAATAATGTGATTGAAATCAAAAGAAATGAGATTGCGGATCGATTCGAGTGCGTACCATCTCAAATCAATTATGTAATCAATACCCGTTTTACATTAGAAAGAGGATTTGTAGTAGAAAGTAAACGTGGTGGAGGAGGTTACATTCGCATTATAAAAGTCAAACTGCATGATGATATAGACATTATTGATCAAATGCTTCATATGATTGATCATAGCGTTGCACAAGGGAATGCAGAGAGTATGATTATACGTTTATTAGAAGAGGGAATCATAACAGGCCGTGAAGCAAAATTAATGTTAAGTGTACTAGATCGTTCTGTATTATCAATGGATATTCCTTCTCGAGATGAACTTAGGGCTCGAATATTATGCGCAATGTTAAGAACACTGAAATATAAATAAATACAGCTTTTGTAAAAGAATGATAATTAAGATAGGGCAGTTAAATATTGTAGAAGTTTTGAAAAAGAGCATGTACTTTTATCTGAGTGGATTAAGGAAAGAGGACAATCTAGTAATGTATGAAAAGTATCATGAGGTAGATCGTTCCTGTTGTAAAGGTGGGGATATTGATGACTTGTCAAAACTGTAATATAAGACCAGCAACTTTACATTATACAAAAGTAATCAACGAGAAGAAGGCGGAAGTTCATCTTTGTGAGCAATGTGCGGAGCAAAGTGGCTATACGTCTTTCTTTCAATCATCACAGTCTAACTTTTCATTTCATGATGTATTTGCTGGTTTATTACACGGTGAATCAACAATGTTTGGAGAAGGAAAAAACGGGTTTTCAAATACAAATACAGTAAGATGTCCAGATTGTAAGATGACATATGAACATTTTACAAAAGTGGGACGCTTTGGTTGTGCTTCTTGTTACGATACATTTAAAGGACACTTAAACCCATTGTTAAAGCGACTTCATGGTGGACATACAGAACATTGTGGAAAAATTCCGGAACGAATGGAAGGAAATATCCACTTAAAGAAAGAATTAGATGAACTAAAACTTATTCTGAAACAATATGTACAGAATGAGGAGTTTGAGAAAGCTGCTGAGGTAAGAGATGAAATTCGAGGGCTTGAAACTCAGCTTAGTGAGCATAGAGAGGGGGAGTAGTTCTATGTCACTGGACAAAATTATGAATGAAGCGATTAGTCCATGGATGAAGGGGGATGGCCCTGATTCTGATATTGTTTTAAGTAGTCGAATTCGTTTGGCTCGTAACTTTAAGCAATATCAATTTTCTACTATGCAAAACGAAGAGGAAGCTCAAAAGGTTCAAGAATTATTTAAAAAGAAATTTATAAATAAAGCGGTAGAGCCCTTTGGGAAGTTTGGGCTATTAAAAATGAATGAACTAACTCCTCTTCAAAGGAGAGTTTTAGTCGAAAAGCATTTAATTAGTCCAAATCTAGCAGGGACCGAATATGGAGCATGTCTGTTATCAGAAAGCGAACACATTAGTGTGATGCTTAATGAGGAAGACCACATTAGGATTCAGTGCCTATTTCCAGGACTACAGTTATCAAAGGCGCTTCAAAGCGCCAATCAAATAGATAATTGGGTTGAGAAAGAGGTTGAATATGCTTTTGATGAATCACTTGGATATATTACGAGTTGTCCTACTAACGTTGGTACAGGATTAAGAGCTTCTGTAATGATTCATTTACCAGGGCTGGTTTTAACAAAAAGAATTAGCCGTATTATACAAGTAATTCAAAAATTAGGTTTAGTAGTAAGAGGAATATACGGTGAAGGTAGCGAAGCGTTAGGTAATATATTTCAAGTGTCAAATCAAATGACGTTAGGGAAATCCGAAGAAGATATTATTGCAGATTTAAAGAGTGTCATGCAGCAAATTATACAACAAGAAAAATTGGCCAGAGAATTAATTGTACAAAATTCGAGCATTGAGCTTGAAGATAAGGTTTATCGTTCTTACGGTATACTAGCAAACAGTCGTTTAATTCAATCTGCAGAAGCGGCAACTTGCTTATCGGATGTACGACTCGGTATTGATCTAGGATATATAAAAGGTATATCGAGAAATATTTTGACTGAGCTAATGGTTCTTACGCAACCTGGTATTTTACAACAATATGCAGGAGGACCTTTAGGACCAGAAGAAAGAGATTATCGAAGAGCAACCTTAATCCGTGAGCGATTACGTATTGAAAAAAACTAAGCGCAAGTAGGAGGCGATTTCTATGATGTTTGGAAGATTTACAGAAAGAGCACAGAAAGTATTAGCTTTATCTCAAGAGGAAGCAATTCGCATTGGGCATAATAACATTGGAACAGAACATATATTACTTGGGCTTGTACGCGAAGGTGAAGGAATTGCAGCAAAAGCGTTAATTGCTCTTGGATTGAGCCCGGAGAAAGTGCAAAAAGAGGTAGAAGCGTTAATTGGACGTGGAACAGAAGCTTCTCAAACTGTACATTATACACCTCGTGCTAAAAAAGTTATTGAATTGTCTATGGATGAAGCGCGTAAGCTAGGACATTCTTACGTTGGAACAGAACATATTTTACTTGGCTTAATCCGTGAAGGTGAAGGTGTAGCGGCACGTGTATTAAATAATTTAGGTGTAAGCCTCAACAAAGCAAGACAACAAGTGTTACAACTTCTTGGAAGTAACGAAGCAAGTTCAGGTCACCAAGGTGGTTCATCGACAAATGCAAATACACCGACACTAGACAGTTTAGCGCGCGACTTAACAGTTGTTGCACGTGAGAATCGTTTGGATCCTGTTATTGGACGTAGTAAAGAAATTCAACGTGTAATTGAAGTGTTAAGCCGTAGAACAAAAAACAATCCAGTGTTAATTGGAGAGCCTGGTGTAGGTAAAACAGCAATTGCTGAAGGGTTAGCACAGCAAATCGTAAATAATGAAGTTCCTGAAACGTTAAGAGATAAGCGTGTTATGACACTAGATATGGGAACAGTGGTAGCTGGGACGAAATATCGTGGTGAGTTTGAAGATCGTTTAAAGAAAGTAATGGATGAAATACGTCAAGCAGGGAATATTATTCTATTTATTGATGAACTTCATACATTAATCGGTGCAGGTGGAGCAGAAGGTGCAATCGATGCATCGAATATTTTAAAACCATCTTTAGCACGCGGAGAATTACAATGTATTGGTGCGACAACTTTAGATGAGTATCGTAAATATATTGAAAAGGATGCAGCTTTAGAGAGACGTTTCCAGCCAATTCATGTTGATGAGCCGAGTCTAGAAGAATCAACTCAAATCTTGAAAGGGTTACGCGATCGTTATGAGGCGCATCACCGTGTGTCTATTACAGATGATGCAATTGATGCAGCTGTAAAACTTTCAGATCGTTATATTACGGATCGTTTCTTACCAGATAAAGCAATTGATTTAATTGATGAAGCTGCTTCAAAAGTTCGCTTGCGTTCTTATACAACACCACCAAACTTAAAAGAGCTTGAAGTGAAGCTTGAGGAAATTCGAAAAGAAAAAGATGCGGCTGTACAAAGTCAAGAGTTTGAAAAGGCTGCTTCCTTACGTGATATGGAACAACGCTTACGTGAGAAATTGGAAGATACAAAACGTCAGTGGAAAGAACAACAAGGAAAAGAAAATTCAGAGGTTACGGTAGAAGATATTGCAAATGTCGTTTCTACATGGACACGTATCCCTGTTTCTAAACTTGCACAAACAGAGACTGATAAATTATTAAACTTAGAATCCATTCTTCATGATCGTGTCATCGGTCAGGATGAAGCTGTAGTGGCTGTAGCGAAAGCTGTTCGTCGTGCAAGAGCAGGATTGAAAGATCCGAAACGTCCAATTGGTTCATTTATTTTCTTAGGGCCAACAGGTGTAGGTAAAACAGAATTAGCAAGAGCATTGGCAGAATCTATGTTCGGTGATGAGGATGCAATGATTCGCATTGATATGTCTGAGTATATGGAGAAACATTCAACTTCTCGCTTAGTTGGTTCTCCTCCAGGATATGTTGGGTATGAAGAAGGCGGACAATTAACAGAGAAGGTTCGTCGTAAGCCTTATTCAGTTGTCCTATTAGATGAAGTAGAGAAGGCACATCCTGATGTATTTAATATTCTACTACAGGTATTGGAAGATGGTCGTTTAACTGATTCTAAAGGACGTACAGTTGATTTCCGTAATACGATTGTTATTATGACGTCTAACGTTGGTGCTGAGGCGTTAAAACGTAACAAACATCTTGGATTTAACGTACAAGATGAAAGCCGTGATTATTCGGATATGAAAGGTAAAGTAATGGATGAGCTGAAAAAGGCATTTCGTCCAGAATTCTTAAACCGTATTGATGAAATTATCGTATTCCATATGCTTGAGAAAAAACATATTCAAGAAATTGTGACTCTTATGGTAAATCAGTTAGTGAATCGCTTAAAAGAACAAGAAATTGAATTGCACTTAACAGAAGGAGCGATTGCAGCTATTGCTGATAAAGGGTTTGATCGTGAATATGGTGCTCGTCCACTACGTAGAGCAATTCAGAAGCATGTAGAAGATAGACTATCGGAAGAACTTTTAAAAGGTGCTATTGAGAAAGGTCAAAAAGTTATCTTTGATGTAGAAGGGGAAACATTTGTCATTCATAGTGCTGAAAAGGTAAAATAAGTATAGACAAACTAAGAGGGCTACGAGATAGCCCTCTTTCTTGTACGAGAAGGTCAAATGTTTATAGATGAAAGCGAAGTGAAATATAAAAAGATATGGCTAAAAAGAAAACAAAATTCACATGTCAAGAGTGTGGTTATCAATCACCAAAATATATGGGTAAATGTCCAGGGTGTGGTCAATGGAATTCGCTTGTTGAAGAGATGGAACCCGTTGTATCATCCAGACGCCTAAATTATGCAAATGCAATTCAAACAGAAGTAACAAAACCAAGACGTCTTACAGAAGTAGAAACAAAGTCTGAGGCACGTATTGAAACAAAATTTCAAGAGTTTAACCGTGTACTAGGTGGCGGAATTGTAGATGGATCTTTAGTACTTATTGGTGGGGACCCTGGGATTGGAAAATCAACGTTATTATTACAGATTTCCTCGCAATTAGCAGATGCTTCATATGATGTATTGTATATATCAGGTGAGGAGTCAGCAAAGCAGATTAAGCTTCGTGCAGATCGTTTACATGTAAATGGTAGTAATCTATTTGTTGTATCAGAGACAGATTTACAGCGTATTGCAGCACATATTGAAGAGATGAATCCTGCTTTTGTTGTTATTGATTCTATTCAAACGATACATTTACCTGAGGTGACATCAGCTCCTGGTAGTGTGGCGCAAGTACGTGAATGTACAGCAGAATTAATGAAACTTGCAAAAACAAAGGGAATCCCAATTTTCATCGTAGGACATGTGACAAAAGAAGGTGCAATTGCGGGACCGCGTATGCTAGAACATATGGTCGATGCAGTTCTTTACTTTGAAGGAGATCGACACCATACATATCGTATTTTACGAGCTGTAAAGAATCGTTTTGGTTCTACGAATGAAATGGGTATCTTTGAAATGAAAGAACTTGGCCTTGCAGAAGTCTTAAATCCTTCTGAAATTTTCCTTGAGGAAAGACCAGTTGGAGTTGCAGGTTCAACAGTAGTTGCCTCAATGGAAGGAACAAGACCAGTTTTAGTAGAAATACAGGCATTAATTTCCCCTACTAGTTTTGGAAATCCTCGAAGAATGGCGACAGGAATTGATCATAATCGTGTCTCGCTTATTATGGCGGTACTAGAGAAAAGAACAGGTTTACTATTACAAAATCAAGATGCGTATTTAAAAGTAGCTGGTGGTTTGAAATTAGACGAACCGGCAATTGATTTAGCTGTCGCCTTAAGTATAGCTTCAAGTTTTAGAAATAAATCTACGGCACCAACTGATGCGGTAATAGGAGAAGTTGGATTAACTGGAGAAATAAGAAGAGTATCAAGAATTGAACAACGTGTACAAGAAGCAGCTAAATTAGGATTTCAACGTGCTATCATTCCTAGAAAAAATTTAGGGGGATGGACAATTCCAGAGGGGATTGAGGTTGTAGGTGTTTCTAATTTGGGAGAAGCGCTTCGTTTGACATTAGGAGGCTAGGCTATGGAAGAAAATAAGCAACGTGTCAAAAGTATGATTAACATTTTACAGCTCGTGGCCCCAGGAACACCACTGCGCGAAGGGATAGATAATGTACTTCGCGCACAAACGGGGGGACTAATTGTTCTTGGGTATAATGAGCAGATTAAAAGCATTGTTGATGGTGGTTTTCATATTAATTGCGCATTCTCTCCTGCTAGTTTATATGAATTAGCAAAAATGGATGGAGCACTTATTTTAAATGAAACTGGAAGTAAAATTTTAATTGCAAACGCACAGTTAGTTCCAGATTCATCTATTGATTCTATTGAAACAGGTATGCGTCACCGAACAGCAGAGCGTGTAGCAAAGCAGACGGGCAGCCTTGTTGTGGCCATTTCACAAAGACGTAATGTAATTACGCTATATCAAGGGAACTTACGTTATACATTAAAAGATATAGGTGTCATTTTAACGAAGGCAAATCAAGCAATTCAAACGCTAGAAAAATATAAGGCTGTATGGAATGACGGCATTACGAATTTGGGTATTCTAGAATTTGAAGAGGTCGTTACAATGTCCGAGGTGGTTCACGTTTTACATAGTGTTGAAATGGTGCTGCGTATTAAAAATGAAATATTGAGCTATATTCATGAGTTAGGAACAGAAGGTAGGTTAATTCGTTTACAGCTTACAGAATTACTAGCTGATTTAGAGGCAGAGGCAGCATTGTTAATTAAAGATTATCACCAGGAGAAAACACAAGACCATCATCAAATCTTGAAAAAGTTACAAGATCTTGCAAATACACAACTTTTAGAGGATAGTGATTTAGTTAAATTACTTGGCTATCCAGGACAAACAAGTTTAGAAGAAAGTGTGACACCTAGAGGGTACCGAATCACAAGCAAGATTTCTCGTGTTCCGCCACTTATTATCGAGAATTTAATTAATCGATTTAAAACATTGCAAGGTGTTTGCCGAGCAACTATTAATGAATTGGATGATGTGGAAGGAATTGGAGAAGTGAGAGCGAAGAAAATACGAGAAGGTCTAAAAAGAATTCAAGAGCATCTCTATATGAGTAGACACAATTAAGAATATTACATTGATTCTATAATATAACGACACTAGAACATTTTTGGTATATGATATGATATATTGGTAAATAAAACTATTTACAAAAAAACACGTCCGCTTTTGCATTCGGCGTTTTGATTAGCGAAACAATGGTTAATAATGAGTAGGAGGTGGTTGGATGTTAAAACGGATTGTACAGCTCTTCTTTTTAGTGATCGGGGGAGCGTTAGGGATTTACTTAATCCCCAAAATTATTAATGTATTAGATATCGGTGCGGTTCCTTTGTTGGAAGGATCGTATGTTCGTGCAATTATTGGTGCAATTATTTTATTTTTAACAACATTTTGGCTTGTAGATTATATTGTTCAACTTATTAAGCATATTGAAGAGGCTCTTGTAAAGGCGCCTGTAGCAGATGTTTTATTTGGTACATTAGGATTAATCTCTGGTCTTATTGTTGCATATTTAATTTTGATACCAATTCGTGAATTTACAATTCCAGTTATTAGTACGGTGTTGCAAGTGTTCTTCACCCTTTTACTTGGATATTTAGGATTCCAAGTAGGATTTAAAAAGAGGAATGAATTGCTAGGATTATTTACATTACCCCAACGCGGAGGTAAGAAGAAAAACAATAGTGAGAATGAAGAGATAGAGGTCGAAGCAGAAAAATCTACGACTCATTGGAAAATTCTCGATACGAGTGTAATTATTGACGGACGTATTGCAGATATTTGCCAAACAAAGTTTTTAGAAGGAACAATTGTCATTCCGCAATTCGTATTAGAAGAGCTTCAGCATATTGCCGATTCTTCAGATGCTTTAAAGCGTAATCGTGGCCGCAGAGGGCTAGACATTTTAAATCGTATTCAAAAGGAGATGCCAATTCCGGTAGAAATTTATGAAGGCGATTTCGATGATATCCAAGAAGTAGATAGCAAGCTTGTAAAGTTGGCAAAAATCACTGGTGGAACTGTAGTAACAAACGATTTCAATTTAAACAAAGTTTCTGAATTACAAGGGGTTACGGTGTTAAACATTAATGATTTAGCTAATGCGATTAAACCAGTCGTACTCCCTGGTGAAGAATTAAGTGTTTATGTTGTGAAAGATGGTAAAGAACAAAATCAAGGTGTTGCATACTTAGATGATGGTACGATGATTGTAGTAGAAGATGGTAGAGAGTATGTGGGTTCACAACTTGACGTACTTGTTACTAGCGTATTACAAACATCGGCTGGTCGTATGATTTTCGCAAAACGTAAATTGCTAGAAAAAGCATTATAAGTAGAGGATTATTAATATGTATACATTAATTATTCCGGCAGCGGGCCAAGGAAAACGAATGGGTGCTGGTAAAAATAAGTTATTTTTACTTATAGATGAAGTACCAATTATTGTGCACACATTGCGTGCTTTTGAAAAAGATAAAGCGTGCAAAAGTATTATTATGGCAATTAACGAAGAAGAACGCCCGTATTTTGAAGAGTTAATGCAGAAGTACCAGATTGAAAAGCACGTACAATTCATTCAGGGTGGAGCCGAAAGACAAGATAGCGTCTATAACGCACTTCAGTATGCGAGTGGTGTCGAATATGTTCTTGTGCATGACGGGGCGCGCCCGTTCGTAACGAATAAAGTGATTCGCGATGTATTAACTGCAGCAGAAAAATATGGAGCTTCCATTTGTGCAGTGCCAGTAAAAGATACTGTTAAGAAAGTAGAGCAGGGTGTTGTTGTAGAAACGGTAGAGCGATCTCAACTTAACGCTGTACAAACACCGCAAGGATTCTCTGTTTCTCTTTTGCTAGAAGCTCATAGAAGCGCAAAGCAAAGTTGTTTTCTTGGCACAGATGATGCAAGTCTCGTAGAACGTGTTGGGAAGCAAGTAGGTGTAGTAGAGGGGAGTTACTATAATATTAAAGTGACGACTCCGGAAGATCTATTAATTGCTGAAAGTTTCCTACGTGTTCAAAAGAAATAACATTGATGACGTGTTAATAAAGAAAAGCTCGGCAACAGCCGGGCTTTTCTTTATAAGGATAGCGATATAATATAGAGTCATAAAGCTCAGTAGTTTAGCTTAAGGAGGAAGTAAGGATGTTTCGAATTGGACAAGGTTTTGATGTACATGAATTTGCGGAAGGGCGCCCGTTGATTATCGGTGGAATTACAATTCCACACGAGAAAGGATTAATCGGCCATTCAGATGCAGATGTATTATTACATACGATTGCTGATGCATGTTTAGGTGCGATTGCAGCAGGAGATATCGGAAAGCATTTTCCTGATACAGACCCAGCTTTTAAAGATGCAGATTCAGCTGTATTGTTACAAAAAGTTTGGGAATTTGTGCGTGAACAAGGTTACGAGTTAGGAAATTTAGATTGTACAATTATTGCTCAAAAACCAAAAATGGCACCACATATTGAGAGTATGCGTAAGCGCATTAGTGAACTGTTAGAAACGTCTATCGATAACATTAATGTAAAGGCAACAACAACAGAAAAATTAGGATTTACAGGTAGAGAAGAAGGGATTGCTTCTCAAGCGGTTGTTTTATTACAGAAAAAATAATGGTTTTTAATTCGTAAGATGGATAATCACATTTTTTTGGTGTACAATTATAGAATGTGTTGACATTAAGAATGGAAGGTGTACCAATTATGGAAAAGCAAGTGAGAGTGCGCTACGCGCCAAGTCCAACAGGACACTTACATATCGGAAATGCGCGTACGGCATTATTTAATTATTTATTTGCTCGTCATTTAGATGGCAAATTTATTATTCGTATTGAAGATACTGATGTAAAACGTAACGTGGCTGGTGGAGAAGAAAGCCAATTAAAATACTTGAAATGGCTCGGTATGGACTGGGATGAAGGTGTTGATGTTGGTGGTGAATTTGGACCATATCGCCAAACAGAGCGTTTAGATATTTATAAAAAATTATATGAAGATTTATTAGAGCGTGGTCTAGCTTATAAATGTTATATGACAGAAGAAGAGCTAGAAGCAGAGCGTGAAGGACAAATCGCTCGCGGTGAAACACCTCGTTACGCAGGTAACCACCGTGAATTAACTGAAGAACAAGTGAAAGAATTTGAAGCTGAGGGACGTATTCCAAGTATTCGTTTCCGTGTACCAGCTGATCGTGACTACACATTCAAAGATATTGTAAAAGATGAAGTTGCGTTCCATTCAAATGATTTCGGTGATTTTGTTATTGTGAAAAAGGATGGAATTCCAACTTATAACTTTGCAGTAGCAGTAGATGATCATCTAATGGAAATTACACATGTACTTCGTGGTGATGATCATATTTCAAATACACCGAAACAAATGATGATTTATGAAGCTTTCGGCTGGGATATTCCACAATTCGGTCATATGACTCTAATTGTTAATGAAAGTCGTAAAAAGTTAAGTAAGCGTGATGAATCTATTATTCAATTTATTGAGCAATATAAAGAGCTTGGGTATCTTCCAGAAGCAATCTTTAACTTTATTGCACTACTAGGTTGGTCTCCGGTAGGAGAAGAAGAAATCTTCTCTAAAGATGAGTTTATCAAAATGTTCGATGCAGCTCGTTTATCAAAATCACCTGCATTATTTGATTCTCAAAAACTAAAATGGATGAACAACCAGTATATGAAAAAGCAAGATTTAGATACGGTTGTAGAGTTAAGCTTACCGCATTTAGTGAAAGCTGGACGTGTGGGAGAAACTTTAAGCGAACAAGACCAAGCTTGGATTCGTGATGTAATTGCTTTATACCATGAACAAATGAGTTTTGGAGCTGAAATTGTAGAGCTTTCTGAAATGTTCTTTAAAGATCATGTTGATTATGAAGAAGAAGGACAAGAAGTATTAAATGGTGAACAAGTACCTGAAGTACTTCGTGCATTTGCTGGTCAAATAGAAGCTCTAGAAGCAATGGAGCCAGCAGCAATTAAGGCAGCGATTAAAGCAGTTCAAAAGGAAACAGGACATAAAGGTAAAAATTTATTTATGCCAATCCGTGTTGCAACTACAGGACAAACGCATGGTCCAGAGCTTCCGAATGCTATTGCACTTCTTGGAAAAGAAAAAGTTTTAAATCGTCTTCAAAAAGTAATTGGTTAACATTTTCTAGGTTTAGAAATATAATAAGTATACCTAAAACCTAATAAGGAAAAGCGACGAGAAGGAGAAGTAGAAAATCAGGCTTTTTACAGAGAGAACCACCTTTAGGCTGGGAGTGGTTTATAAGCGGATTTTTGAAATGCCCCTTCGAGTCTTCTGCTGAACAGCGAATTGCTTCGTGGGATGTCTTAGGCCGCAAAGTAAGCAGAAGCGGTTTACACCGTTATCATGGATGAGTTTGAGGCTTTTTTAAGCCTAAACAGAGTGGAACCGCGCTTAAAAGGCGTCTCTGTCAATATGACAGAGACGCCTTTTTTTTATACCGTGTAAATAGGTATGAATATAGAATTTATCTCCTTATATAAAGAATTAGGGGAGAAGTGATGAGTTAGGGGAGTTAGTTCGCTCGACAAAAAAGCAGCCCATAAAGGGGAGGGAACACCGATGTTTAAGAGGCTTCGGGAAGATATTGAAGTCGTTTTTGAACAGGATCCAGCGGCAAGAGGTTATTTCGAAGTCATTTTAACTTACTCTGGATTACATGCAGTTTGGGCCCATCGAATTGCACATGCTTTTTATAAAAGAAATTTTTTCTTTCTTGCACGTTTTGTTTCACAAGTGAGCCGCTTTTTTACTGGTATTGAGATCCATCCAGGAGCAACAATTGGTCGACGTTTTTTCATAGATCATGGAATGGGAGTTGTAATCGGAGAAACTTGTGAAATTGGTGATAATGTAACGATTTATCAAGGGGTTACATTAGGTGGTACAGGAAAAGAAAAAGGAAAGAGGCATCCAACAATTCAGGATAATGTATTAATTGCGACGGGTGCTAAAGTTCTTGGTTCTATTACTGTGGGAGAGAATTCTAAAATCGGAGCAGGGTCTGTCGTATTAAAAGAAGTTCCTGCACATTCTACAGTTGTAGGTATACCTGGCCGTGTCGTTATTCAAAATGGAGTAAAGATTGGTCAAGAATTAAATCACTCTGACCTTCCGGATCCGATTTTTGATAAATTAAAGGCTATGGAAGTAGAACTTGATAAATTGAAGAAACAATTGGAATTAAAGGTAGAAAGGAAGGATAAAAATGACTATTCACATTTATAATACGTTAACACGTCAAAAAGAAGAGTTTGTTCCATTAGAAGAAAATAAGGTAAAGATGTATGTATGCGGACCTACAGTTTATAACTACATTCATATTGGGAATGCAAGGCCTCCTATGGTATTCGATACAGTGCGTCGTTATTTAGAATACAAAGGATACGATGTGCAATATGTATCTAACTTTACGGATGTAGATGATAAATTAATTAAAGCGGCAAATGAATTAGGTGAAGATGTACCGACAATTGCTGATCGTTTTGTTGAAGCGTACTTTGAAGATGTAACAGCACTAGGTTGCAAACACGCAACAGTTCATCCTCGTGTAACAGAAAATATGGATATCATTATTGAATTTATTCAAGAACTTGTGAATAAAGGGTATGCATATGAATCAGAGGGTGATGTGTACTTTAAGACGAAGGAATTCGAAGGTTACGGTAAATTATCACATCAACCAATCGCAGATTTACGTCACGGTGCTCGTATTGAGGTAGGGGAAAAGAAACAAGACCCTCTTGATTTTGCTTTATGGAAAGCTGCGAAAGAAGGAGAAATCTTCTGGGAAAGCCCTTGGGGGCAAGGACGTCCAGGATGGCATATTGAATGCTCAGCAATGGCGCGTAAGTACTTAGGGGATACAATTGACATTCATGCTGGTGGTCAAGACTTGGCTTTCCCACATCATGAAAATGAAATTGCGCAGTCAGAGGCATTGACTGGAAAAACGTTTGCACGTTACTGGATGCATAATGGATATATTAATATTAACAATGAGAAGATGTCTAAATCGCTTGGTAACTTTATTTTAGTTCACGATATTATTAAGCAATACGACCCGCAGTTAATTAGATTCTTTATGTTATCAGTACACTATCGTCACCCGATTAACTTTAGTGAAGAGTTATTACAAAGTACGAATAATGGACTGGAAAGAATTAAAACAGCTTATGGAAACTTAAAGCATCGTATGGAGAGTAGTACGGATTTAACGGACCATAATGAGAAATGGTTAGCTGAAATAGAGAAATTCCAGACTGCATTTGAAGAGGCAATGAATGATGACTTTAACACTGCAAATGCAATTACCGAATTATACAACGTAGCAAATCATGCAAATCAATATTTACTTGAAGAGCATACATCTAAAGTTGTGATTGAAGCATACGTAAAACAACTGGAAACGTTATTTGATATTTTGGGATTAGAATTATCAAAAGAAGAATTACTGGATGAAGAAATTGAAGAGCTTATCCAAAAGCGCATTGAAGCTCGTAAAAATCGTGATTTTGCATTGTCTGATCAAATTCGTGACGATTTAAAAGAACGTAATATTATTTTAGAAGATACTGCTCAAGGTACAAGATGGAAAAGAGGATAAGGATGATCGATGCAAAGCAATTAAACAGCTTGGCGTTAGCGTATATGGGTGATGCGGTATATGAACAATATATCCGCTATCACCTCCTTCAAAAAGGAAAAGTTCGCCCTAATCAATTACACCGCTTAGGGACGAGCTTTGTTTCAGCAAAAGCACAGGCGAAAGTTGTTTATCATTTATTAGAGACGGCATTTTTGACAGAGGAAGAAGAGGCGGTATTAAGAAGAGGGCGTAATGCAAATTCAGGTACAGTTCCGAAAAATACGGATGTACAAACATATCGACATAGTACAGCCTTTGAAGCGCTAATTGGTTATCATCATTTATTAAATAATCGTGAAAGATTAGACGAAATTGTATATAAGGCAATTGCAGTTTTAGAAGAAAAGGAAGGGGGCACATCATCATGACTAGTGAATATATTATCGGACGTAACCCTGTAATTGAAGCGTTAAGATCAGGGAGAGATATTAATAAAATTTGGATCGCAGAAGGTGCTGCCAAAGGACAAGTACAAATTGTACTAGCGTTAGCGAAAGAAAATAAGATTATTTTACAACATGCACCAAAGAAAAAGTTAGATCAATTAGTTGAGGGTAATCATCAAGGTGTAATTGCTCAAGTAGCTGCATATCAGTATGCAGAGTTAGAAGATTTATTCAAAGTGGCAGAAAAACGTAATGAAGATCCATTCTTCTTGATTTTAGATGAGATTGAAGATCCGCATAACCTAGGTTCTATTATGCGTACTGCTGATGCAACAGGAGCTCATGGAATTATTATTCCGAAGAGAAGAGCTGTGGGACTTACAGCATCAGTTGCGAAAGCATCAACAGGAGCGATTGAATACATTCCTGTTGCACGCGTAACAAACTTATCTCGTACAATTGATGAATTAAAAGAGCGTGGACTTTGGATTGCTGGTACAGATGCCAAAGGGAAAACGGATTACCGTAATTTAGATGGTACAATGCCGATTGGGTTAGTAATTGGTAGTGAAGGAAAAGGTATGAGTCGTATTATTGGTGAAAAGTGTGATTTCTTAATCACTTTACCGATGGTTGGTAAAGTTACATCCTTAAATGCTTCAGTAGCCGCAAGTTTGTTAATGTATGAGGTATATCGTAAACGTCACGAAATTGGTAAATAAAAAATGAACGATATTTTAATCGTTGACGGTTACAACATTATCGGAGCTTGGGGAGATTTGAAGAAACTGCGGGATGTAGATTTACAATCATCAAGAGATGCGCTTATTGATAAGATGGCGGATTATCAAGGTTATACAGGTACAAAAGTGATGATAGTCTTTGATGCCTATACAGTCCATGGTATTGAAAAAAAGATGAAACAATCTCGTGTAGAAGTAATATTCACACGAAAGAATCAAACTGCAGACGAAAAGATAGAGCAACTTGCGATAGAGCTTAGAAATATAAATACACAAATATATGTTGCGACTTCTGATTATACAGAACAATGGGTTATATTTGGGCAAGGTGCCCTTCGAAAATCTGCGCGTGAATTAGAGTTGGAAGTACAAGCGATGGAACAACAAGTAAGAAGGCGCACAAAAGACACGAAAGAACAGCAGCCCGCCATGCGAAAGATATTTAGTAAAGATATTACAGAAAAATTAGAAAAATTAAGAAGAGGAGAGCGTTGAAGCATTGACGCTCTTTATCTTTTTACTGTATAATATTGCTAAATAAATAGCGGTCGGAGGGATCAAGGTGGAAGCAGGCTTCGTAAGTATAGGCGACGTTACATTTCGTGATTTAGAGGATGAGGCAATCGTTGAGTTAGTTCGAAAAGGTAATACTGACGCTCTAGAATATTTAATTCACAAGTATAAGAACTTTGTTCGTGCGAAATCAAGATCTTACTTTTTAGTGGGTGCCGATCGAGAAGACATTGTTCAAGAAGGTATGATAGGGTTGTTTAAAGCAATTCGTGATTATAAAGAGGACAAGCTGTCTTCATTCAAAGCATTTGCTGAACTATGTATCACTCGACAAATTATTACCGCTATTAAAACGGCAACAAGACAAAAACATATTCCTTTAAATTCGTATGTGTCTTTAGATAAGCCGATTTACGATGAGGAATCTGATCGAACGTTATTGGATGTTATTTCTGAAGCGAAGGTGACTGATCCTGAAGAGATGATCATTAGCCAGGAAGAATATACAGACATAGAATCAAAAATATCTGAATTATTAAGCGATTTAGAAAGGAAAGTGCTTTCTTTATATTTAGATGGTCGTTCTTATCAAGAGATTTCAGAACAGTTAAACAGGCATGTGAAATCTATTGATAACGCTTTACAAAGAGTAAAGAGAAAATTGGAACGATATATGGAAATGAGAGAAAGTACAACTTTAAATTCATAAGAAGTAACAAGTGCTACAGGTGTAAAATAAATCACCTGTTTTCTTTTGTAGAGAGTACAAAATGCATGTCATTGACATTGTCTTTTATTGTATGATACATTTTTAGGGACATAATGTTACAAGGTTGGTGTAACTAATGAGGAAAAAAGTTGTACTCTCATGTGAAGAGTGTAAAAATCGAAACTACTCTACTATGAAAGATACGAGCTCAATAGAGCGACTTGAAATAAAAAAGTTTTGTAAAACATGCAATCAGCATACAGTTCACAAGGAAACAAAATAAATAATTGAAATAATACACTGGAGGTCCCGCAGATGCGTTTAACGAACTTTTTCGGCGATGTAGGTCGCGAAATGAAAAAAGTAAGTTGGCCTAAAAAAGATGAATTACTCCGCTCAACAGCGACTGTTGTTGCTACAGTTGTGTTCTTTGCGATTTTCTTCGCAGTAGTTGATATGGGCATTTCTTCTTTAATTCGGTTAATTCTTGGTTAATTCTTGGTTAATTCTTGAATAAGAAGCACTTATCCATGATATAATGTTATTTATAAGAACTGTGTAAAAGCCCGGTGAACGGGTTTTTTCATTTGCGCAAAAAAATGTACGTCAGGGAGGGAAGGACGCTCGTCCTAAATGAATGGAAAAAAGTTGGTATGTTGTCCATACTTATTCTGGATATGAAAATAAAGTAAAAGCAAACCTAGAGAAACGTGTAGAATCAATGGGTATGCAAGATAAAATTTTCCGTGTTGTTGTCCCGGAAGAAGTAGAAGTAGAAATGAAAAACGGAAAAGAAAAATTAATGAAAAGAAAAGTGTTCCCAGGTTATGTATTAGTAGAATTAATCATGACTGATGACTCTTGGTATGTTGTACGTAACACGCCGGGTGTAACTGGGTTCGTTGGTTCTTCTGGTTCTGGATCTAAACCATCACCTCTATTAGAAGAGGAAGTTGTTACCATTATGAAACATATGGGAATGGATAACGAAGTGGTTGATTTCGACTTTGAACTTCATGAGACAGTACGTGTAAATGAGGGACCATTCGCAGATTATACAGGTGCTATTGAAGAAATTGATGTGGAGAAGAAAAAGGTTAGCGTGCTTGTGGACATGTTTGGTCGCGAGACTCCAGTTGAACTTGACTTCCATCAAATTGAAAAATTATAAAATGAAACTTGAAATGAATTGTAAAAAGTGATAATATCTTTTAAGTCAGTACGTCTTCGTTATCGGAGACGTTTTTTGAAAGATTTTATCCTTACAGATAAAATATGACGTGGGAGGGCAAATCACTGTCCAATTGACCACATCACGGACTTAAGGAGGTGTGTCTCGTGGCTAAAAAGGTAATTAAAATGGTAAAGCTTCAAATTCCTGCAGGTAAAGCTAACCCAGCTCCACCAGTTGGTCCAGCATTAGGACAAGCAGGTGTTAACATCATGGGCTTCTGTAAAGAGTTTAACGCTCGTACAGCAGATCAAGCTGGTCTTATCATCCCTGTTGAAATTACGGTATTTGAGGACCGTTCATTCACTTTCATTACTAAAACTCCTCCTGCTGCTGTTCTTCTTAAGAAAGTAGCTGGTATTGAGTCTGGTTCTGGTGAACCAAACCGTAATAAAGTGGCAACTGTTAAGCGTGATAAAGTACGCGAAATCGCTGAAACTAAAATGCCTGACCTAAACGCTGCTAGCGTAGAAGCTGCAATGCGTATGGTTGAAGGTACTGCACGCAGTATGGGCATCGTTATCGAAGACTAATTCGATTTGTTTTTAAAAAAGGTTGCGGGTCTGGAATTCCAATTCGCAACCTTTATTATCGTAAATGATTATCGTTTTTAAATAAATGGATGGCGCTCATCCTCAGGTTATACCTGAAAACAGGCGTAAACGTGGGAGGTTATTCCGCTAAAACCACATTCGAGGAGGAAATAAAAATGGCTAAAAGAGGTAAAAAGTACGTAGAAGCTGCAAAGCTTGTTGATCGTGCAGCTGCTTACTCTGCGACAGAAGCAGTAGAATTAGTAAAGAAAACAAACACAGCTAAATTTGATGCAACTGTAGAAGCTGCATTCCGTTTAGGTGTTGACCCTAAGAAAGCTGACCAACAAATCCGTGGTGCAGTTGTTCTTCCACACGGTACTGGTAAAGTACAACGTGTATTAGTATTTGCTAAAGGTGAAAAAGCTAAAGAAGCTGAAGCTGCTGGAGCTGACTTCGTAGGCGATACTGATTACATCGGTAAAATCCAACAAGGTTGGTTCGATTTCGATGTAGTAGTAGCAACTCCTGACATGATGGGTGAAGTTGGTAAACTTGGTCGCGTATTAGGACCTAAAGGTTTAATGCCAAACCCTAAAACTGGAACAGTTACTTTCGATGTAACTAAAGCTGTTAACGAAATCAAAGCTGGTAAAGTTGAATACCGCGTTGATAAAGCTGGTAACATCCACGTTCCAATCGGTAAAGTATCTTTCGAAGATGCTAAATTAGTAGAAAACTTCAAAACAATTGCTGACACTTTACAAAAAGTTAAGCCAGCTGCTGCAAAAGGTACTTACATGAAGAACGTAACAGTTGCTTCTACAATGGGACCTGGCGTACGTGTAGACGTTTCTACATTAGCGTAAATTTTGGAAGTTGACTTCATAAAGAAGTTTTAATATAATCATTTATGTTGTGAATTTAATTAGTGTACCGTAGACAGTAGGTGTCAATAGACTTAATTTCCTACCTAGGTGTTAATATACGAAGCGGAATCTTTTTTCTGTGACTATATGCCTCCATGTCTACAAGTTGGGCATGGAGGTTTTTAGTGCACTTTCGGTACATCTTCTATATAATCTACAGGAGGTGTAATAACATGAGCAAAGTAATCGAAACTAAACAACAAGTTGTAACTGAAATCGCGGACAAACTTCGCGCTAGTAAATCTACAATCGTTGTTGACTACCGTGGTTTAACAGTTTCTGAAGCAACAGAATTACGTAAGCAATTACGTGAAGCTGGCGTTGAGTTCAAAGTTTACAAAAACTCTCTAACTCGTCGTGCTGCAGAATCTGCTGAAATGGCTGAGTTAAATGAATTCTTAACAGGACCAAACGCAATCGCGTTCAGTAACGAGGATGTAGTTGCTCCTGCGAAAGTATTAAACGACTTCGCTAAAGATCATGAAGCTTTAGAAATTAAAGCGGGCGTAATCGAAGGTAAACTTGTAACACTTGATGAGGTTAAAGCAATCGCTACTCTTCCATCACGTGAAGGCTTACTTTCTATGCTTCTTAGCGTTCTTCAAGCTCCAATCCGTAACCTTGCACTTGCTACTAAAGCAGTTGCAGACCAAAAGGAAGAGCAAGGCGCTTAATTTTTTAAAAGATAATTACGTATTATCGATAAAACAATACAAACCTATTTAAGGGAGGATATTTACAATGACTAAAGAACAAATCATTGAAGCAGTTAAATCTATGACTGTATTAGAACTTAACGACTTAGTAAAAGCTATCGAGGAAGAATTCGGCGTAACTGCTGCTGCTCCTGTAGCTGTTGCTGGTGGCGCTGGAGAAGCTGCTGCTGAGAAAACTGAATTTGATGTGGAACTAACTAGCGCTGGTGCACAAAAAATCAAAGTTATCAAAGTTGTTCGTGAAATCACTGGTCTTGGCTTAAAAGAAGCTAAAGAATTAGTTGACAACACTCCAAAAGTAATCAAAGAAGCTGCTGCTAAAGAAGAAGCTGAAGAAATCAAAGCTAAACTTGAAGAAGTTGGCGCTGCTGTAGAAGTTAAGTAATTAACTTTTGATGCTTTAAAAAAAGCTCGCTCTCATGCGAGCTTTTTTTTTAACTGTAAAGAAAAGAGGTGGCCATATGGCAGACCATTATTTTTCTAACGACCCTTCTAGTAAAAGTGATCGTAAGCGATGGGAGTTTGCCCTTCGTGGATCTCGATTTACTTTCTTATCTGACCATGGGGTGTTCTCGAAAAACGAAGTGGACTTTGGTTCCCGTCTTTTAATTGAAGCGTTTCAAATGCCAGATATTAAAGGTGATATATTAGACGTAGGTTGCGGATACGGTCCTATTGGTTTGTCGTTAGCGAAAGAGTTTCAAGGTCGTGAAGTTCACATGGTGGATGTGAATGAGAGGGCACTTGGGCTTGCGAAAGAAAACGCCGCTAATAACAAAATCGAGAATATACGTATTTTTCAAAGTAGCGTCTATGAAAATGTAGATGGTAAGTATGCTGCTATTCTATCTAACCCTCCAATTCGTGCGGGTAAAGATATCGTACATGAGATTTTAGAAAAAGCTGTGGAGTATTTAGTTCCAGGTGGAGAACTTTGGATTGTTATTCAAAAGAAACAAGGTGCACCGTCTGCGCTAAAAAAACTAGAAGAAGTATTTTCTGAGGTTGAGGTTGTAGAAAAGAAAAAAGGATATTATATCATAAAATCAAAAAAACGTTGACGGTTATTTTTGGCTATGTTAACATTATACAATGCCAATATATGATTTTCTGCGTTGAGAAAGATGTATATTTTTGTTTCTCTTGGAAAAGATAGTAAAATCAGCAGATTATGAAACAGAATGATGGTTTTCTTATAGAAGCCATTTTTCTTTTTTGAGCAGGTAGAAAGACTCAACGTATTTATCTTTAAGAGAAAGAGACTACGCTAATAGCAGTAGTTGTATTTATTTGTGATTTTGCACAAATTTTTTTGTGCATTTATAATACTCATGATTTGAGGGGTGAAGCAGTTGACAGGTCAACTAGTTCAATACGGACGCCACCGCCAACGAAGAAGTTATGCCCGTATTAGTGAAGTATTAGAGTTACCAAATCTTATCGAAATTCAAACCTCTTCTTATCAGTGGTTTCTTGATGAGGGTTTGCGAGAAATGTTCCAAGACATTTCTCCGATTGAAGACTTTACGGGAAATCTATCGCTTGAATTTATCGACTACAGCTTAGGTGAACCTAAATACTCTGTAGACGAATGCAAAGAGCGTGATGTGACGTATGCAGCACCACTTCGTGTAAAAGTGCGTCTAATCAACAAGGAAACTGGTGAAGTAAAAGAACAAGATGTGTTCATGGGAGATTTCCCACTCATGACAGAGACTGGAACATTCGTAATTAACGGTGCAGAACGTGTTATCGTTTCCCAGTTAGTTCGCTCTCCAAGCGTATACTATAGTGGCAAAGTGGATAAAAACGGAAAACGTGGTTTTACTGCTACTGTAATTCCAAACCGCGGAGCTTGGTTAGAGTATGAGACAGATGCTAAGGATGTTGTATATGTGCGTATTGACCGTACGCGTAAACTTCCTGTAACTGTTTTGTTACGCGCATTAGGGTTTGGCTCTGATCAAGAAATCACCGAGCTTTTAGGTGATAACGAATACTTAAGCAACACATTAGAAAAAGACAACACAGATAGCACAGAAAAAGCATTGCTTGAAATTTATGAGCGTCTACGTCCTGGTGAACCACCAACGGTAGAAAATGCTAAGAGCTTACTTGTGTCTCGTTTCTTTGATCCAAAGCGCTACGATTTAGCAAATGTAGGTCGCTATAAGATCAACAAGAAGTTACACATTAAAAACAGATTGTTTAATCAACGTTTAGCTGAAACATTAGTGGATCCAGAAACTGGTGAAATTTTAGCGGCAGAAGGAACAATCTTAGATCGTCGTACACTTGATCGCATTTTACCTTACTTAGAGAAAAACATTGGATTCAAAACAGCGAAACCAATGGGTGGAGTGGTAGAAGGCGATGTTGAGCTGCAATCTATTAAGATTTATGCTCCTGAGTCGGAAGGCGAACGCGTAATTAATGTAATTGGTAATGCAAACATTACTCGTGATGTGAAACACATCACACCAGGTGATATCCTTGCTTCTATCAGTTACTTCTTCAACCTACTATACAAAGTAGGGGATACAGATGATATTGACCATTTAGGAAACCGTCGTCTGCGTTCTGTTGGAGAACTGTTACAAAATCAATTCCGTATCGGTCTTTCTCGTATGGAACGTGTTGTTCGTGAGAGAATGTCGATCCAAGATACAAATGCAATTACACCACAGGCACTAATTAATATTCGTCCTGTTATTGCATCTATTAAAGAGTTCTTCGGAAGTTCTCAGTTATCTCAGTTTATGGACCAAACAAACCCATTAGCAGAGTTAACTCACAAACGAAGACTATCTGCATTAGGACCTGGTGGTTTAACGCGTGAGCGCGCAGGCTTTGAAGTGCGTGACGTTCATTACTCTCACTACGGTCGTATGTGTCCGATTGAAACACCAGAGGGACCAAACATCGGTTTGATTAACTCATTATCTTCGTTCGCAAAAGTAAATGAGTTTGGTTTCATTGAAACACCATACCGTCGTGTTGACCCAGAAACTGGTCTTGTAACAGGGCATGTTGATTACTTAACAGCAGATGAAGAAGATAACTATGTTGTAGCCCAAGCGAATATGAAATTATCTGACGAAGGTGAATTCCTAAGTGAAGATATCGTAGCTCGTTTCCGTGGTGAAAACATTGTCACAAATAGAGAACGCATCGACTACATGGATGTATCTCCAAAACAAGTAGTGTCGGCAGCGACAGCTTGTATTCCGTTCTTAGAAAACGATGACTCTAACCGCGCACTTATGGGAGCGAACATGCAACGTCAGGCGGTTCCGTTAATGAATCCGGAATCTCCGATTGTAGGTACAGGTATGGAGTACGTATCAGCAAAAGACTCAGGTGCTGCAGTAATCTGTAAACATCCTGGTGTTGTTGAGCGCGTAGAAGCACGTGAAGTTTGGGTACGTCGCTATGTAGAAGTTGACGGTCAAACAGTAAAAGGCGACTTAGATCGCTACAAAATGCAAAAATTCATTCGTTCTAACCAAGGAACTTGTTACAACCAACGTCCAATCGTAAGTGTTGGAAATGAAGTTGTAAAAGGTGAAATCCTTGCGGATGGTCCTTCTATGGAATTAGGTGAACTAGCACTTGGACGTAACGTGCTTGTTGGCTTCATGACTTGGGACGGTTATAACTACGAGGATGCGATCATTATGAGTGAGCGCCTTGTAAAAGATGATGTGTACACTTCTATTCATATTGAAGAATATGAATCAGAAGCTCGTGATACGAAGCTTGGACCAGAAGAAATTACACGTGACATTCCAAACGTTGGGGAAGACGCATTACGTAACCTTGACGAGCGCGGTATCATTCGCGTTGGTGCTGAAGTAAAAGATGGAGATTTACTTGTTGGTAAAGTAACACCTAAAGGTGTAACAGAATTAACAGCTGAAGAACGTCTATTACATGCTATCTTTGGAGAAAAAGCGCGTGAAGTACGTGATACATCACTACGTGTACCACACGGTGGTGGCGGTATTATCTTAGACGTAAAAGTATTCAACCGTGAAGATGGCGATGAATTGCCACCGGGCGTGAATCAACTTGTACGTGCATATATCGTTCAAAAACGTAAAATTTCTGAAGGTGACAAGATGGCCGGACGTCACGGTAACAAAGGTGTTATTTCTCGTATTTTACCAGAAGAAGATATGCCTTACCTACCAGACGGTACGCCAATCGATATCATGTTAAACCCATTAGGGGTACCATCTCGTATGAATATCGGTCAGGTATTAGAGCTTCATCTTGGTATGGCAGCAAGATACCTTGGCATTCACATTGCAACACCAGTATTCGATGGTGCTCGTGAGGAAGATGTTTGGGGCACAATTGAAGAAGCTGGTATGGCAAATGACGCGAAAACAATCCTGTATGACGGACGTACTGGTGAACCATTCGATAACCGCGTATCTGTTGGTGTCATGTATATGATCAAACTTGCGCACATGGTTGACGATAAACTTCATGCTCGTTCTACTGGACCATACTCACTTGTAACGCAGCAACCTCTTGGAGGTAAAGCTCAGTTCGGTGGACAGCGTTTCGGTGAGATGGAGGTTTGGGCACTTGAAGCTTACGGTGCTGCTTATACTCTTCAAGAAATCTTAACAGTGAAGTCTGATGATGTTGTTGGACGTGTTAAGACTTATGAAGCAATTGTTAAAGGCGAAAATGTTCCAGAACCAGGCGTTCCTGAATCATTCAAAGTATTGATTAAAGAGCTGCAAAGTTTAGGTATGGACGTTAAAATGATGTCTAGCGACGATACAGAAATTGAAATGCGTGATACAGAAGATGACGATGATCATCAATCAGCAGATAAATTGAATGTCGAAGTTGAGACAACTAAGGAATAATTGGGATAACCTGTAGACTAAAAGGGAGGTAGGCCCCTTGATAGATGTAAATAACTTTGAATATATGAAGATTGGACTTGCTTCACCTGACAAGATTCGTTCTTGGTCATACGGTGAAGTTAAGAAACCAGAAACTATTAACTATCGTACGTTAAAGCCTGAAAAAGATGGCTTGTTCTGTGAGCGTATTTTCGGACCACAAAAGGACTGGGAATGTCATTGCGGAAAATACAAACGTGTACGTTATAAAGGTGTAGTTTGTGATCGATGTGGCGTTGAAGTAACGCGTGCAAAAGTACGTCGTGAACGTATGGGTCATATCGAATTAGCTGCTCCTGTATCTCATATTTGGTATTTCAAAGGTATCCCGAGCCGCATGGGACTTGTCTTAGACATGTCCCCTCGCGCGCTTGAAGAAGTAATTTATTTCGCTTCTTATGTTGTAACAGAAAGTGGAGATACACCACTTGATAAGAAGCAATTACTTTCTGAAAAAGAATACCGTGCATATCGTGATCGATATGGTAGCACATTCCAAGCTGCTATGGGTGCAGAAGCAATTAAAAAGCTACTACAAGACATCGATTTAGATAAAGAAGTAGACTTCTTAAAAGAAGAATTAAAAACAGCACAAGGACAACGCCGTACTCGTGCTATTAAACGTCTAGAAGTATTAGAAGCATTCCGTAACTCTGGAAATGAACCGTCTTGGATGATCTTAGATGTTCTACCAGTAATCCCACCAGAACTACGCCCAATGGTACAGTTAGACGGTGGACGTTTTGCTACTTCTGACTTAAACGACTTATACCGTCGTGTAATTAACCGTAACAACCGTTTAAAACGTCTATTGGACTTAGGTGCACCAAGCATCATCGTTCAAAACGAAAAACGTATGTTACAAGAAGCTGTAGACGCATTAATCGATAATGGTCGTCGTGGCCGTCCAGTTACTGGGCCAGGTAACCGTCCATTAAAATCACTATCTCACATGCTAAAAGGTAAACAAGGACGTTTCCGTCAAAACTTATTAGGTAAACGTGTTGACTACTCTGGTCGTTCTGTAATCGTTGTAGGACCGAACTTAAAGATGTATCAATGTGGATTGCCAAAAGAAATGGCGCTTGAACTGTTCAAACCTTTCGTAATGAAAGAGTTAGTTGAAAAAGGATTAGCACATAACATTAAGAGTGCGAAACGTAAAATCGAGCGTGTACAACCTGAAGTTTGGGACGTTTTAGAGTCTGTGATTAAAGAACATCCAGTACTTCTAAACCGCGCACCAACACTTCACCGTCTTGGTATCCAGGCGTTTGAACCTACATTAGTAGAAGGTCGCGCAATCCGTCTTCACCCACTTGTATGTACTGCATACAACGCGGACTTTGACGGTGACCAAATGGCCGTTCACGTACCTTTATCATCAGAAGCTCAAGCTGAAGCTCGTCTTCTTATGTTAGCGGCACAAAACATCTTGAACCCGAAAGACGGTAAACCAGTTGTTACTCCATCTCAGGATATGGTATTAGGTAACTATTACTTAACACTTGAGCGTGAAGGTGCAATCGGTGAAGGTATGGTCTTCAAAGATGCAAACGAAGCATTGCTTGCATATCAAAATGGATATGTTCATCTTCATACACGTGTTGCAGTAGCTGCAAGTGCAGTAAACAACGCAACATTTACTGAAGAGCAAAAGAGTATGCTTCTATTAACAACAGTTGGTAAATTAATATTTAACGAAATCTTACCAGAGTCGTTCCCTTATATTAATGAACCAACAAATTCAAACCTTGAAAAAGAAACACCAGCGAAATATTTCGTTGAAAAAGGTGCGAACATTAAAGAAATTATTGCTAGTCGCGAAGAAGTGGCGCCATTTAGCAAGAAGATCCTTGGTAACATCATTGCGGAAGTGTTCAAACGTTTCCAAATTACAGAAACGTCTCGCATGCTTGACCGTATGAAAAACTTAGGATTCAAGTACTCTACAAAAGCTGGTATTACAGTTGGAGTATCTGACATTCTTGTATTAGGCGAAAAAGATGAAATTCTCCACGAAGCACAAGCAAAAGTAGATAATGTAATTAAACAATTCCGTCGCGGTTTAATCACGGAAGAAGAACGTTACGATCGCGTTATCTCTATTTGGAGTAATGCAAAAGATGTTATCCAAGGAAAACTAATGAAATCCTTGAATAAACGCAACCCAATCTTCATGATGAGTGACTCAGGTGCCCGTGGTAACGCATCTAACTTTACTCAGCTTGCTGGTATGCGTGGTCTTATGGCCAATCCATCTGGTCGTATCATCGAACTTCCAATCAAATCGAGTTTCCGTGAAGGTTTAACAGTACTTGAGTACTTCATCTCTACGCATGGTGCGCGTAAAGGTCTTGCCGATACAGCACTTAAAACTGCCGATTCTGGTTACTTAACACGTCGTCTTGTTGACGTTGCACAAGATGTAATCGTTCGTGAAGATGATTGTGGAACAGATCGCGGTTTATTAATTGGTGCGATTAAAGAGGGTAATGAAGTTATCGAGTCATTATATGATCGTCTTGTTGGACGTTTTGCAAGAAAAACTGTAAAACATCCTGAAACAGGTGAAGTATTAGTTGCTGAAAATCAATTAATTACTGAAGATATCGCTCATATCGTTGAAAATTCGGGTGTTGAAACTGTAAACATTCGTTCAGCGTTTACGTGTAACACTCGCCACGGTGTATGTAAGAAGTGTTACGGTCGTAACTTAGCAACTGGAACAGACGTAGAAGTAGGAGAAGCGGTAGGTATTATCGCAGCTCAATCTATCGGTGAGCCAGGTACACAGTTAACGATGCGTACATTCCATACAGGTGGGGTTGCCGGAGATGATATTACTCAAGGTTTACCTCGTATCCAAGAGATCTTCGAAGCTCGTAATCCGAAAGGTCAGGCAGTTATCAGTGAAATCGACGGTGTTATCGCAGCGATCAACGACGTTAAAGATCGCCAAGAAGTAGTTGTACAGGGTGAAGTTGAAGCTCGTACGTATGCTATTCCTTACGGTGCTCGTCTGAAAGTAACTCCAGGACAGCCAATTAGCCACGGTAAAGAGTTAACAGAAGGTTCTATTGATCCGAAAGAATTACTAAAAGTAACGGACATTACGGCGGTTCAAGAATACTTATTACGTGAAGTTCAAAAAGTATACCGTATGCAAGGGGTAGAAATTGGTGACAAACACGTAGAGGTAATGGTACGTCAAATGTTACGTAAAGTTCGTGTAAGTGATGCAGGTGAAACAGATGTATTACCAGGAACATTACTAGATATCCATCAGTTTACTGATGCGAATGCTAAGGTCTTACTGCAAGGTAAGCAACCAGCAACAGCTAGACCTGTTCTACTTGGTATTACAAAAGCTTCACTTGAAACAGATTCATTCTTATCTGCAGCATCGTTCCAAGAAACAACTCGTGTCTTAACTGATGCAGCAATTAAGGGTAAACGCGATGAACTTCTAGGATTAAAAGAAAATGTTATTATCGGTAAACTTGTTCCTGCTGGAACAGGTATGAATCGTTATCGCAAAGTGGATCTTGTAAAAACAACACAAGATGACATGAACGTAGAAAACGATGAGGTTTATGTGGAACAGTAAAATTTTCCGTCATAAATTTTGTATAAAAACAATTAATCTTAGTTGACATTGTATGAGTCAAAATGTTACTATAATCAAGGTTGCTCCTGAACGATGCTTTGGAGGATATTTATATGTCTTATCAAAAAGTATCAACTGCTGAAAATGTAGTCGTTGGTCATAAACGCACATTGGAAGCAATCAAAAATGGTACAGTTAAAGAAGTTGTCATCGCAGAGGATGCTGACATGCGGTTAACCCATGCTATCATTCGTATTGCAATGCAATATAACGTGCCCATAACAAAAGTTGAATCAGTTCGTAAGCTTGGTAAAGCTTCGGGGATTCAAGTGGGAGCTTCAGCAATAGGAATAATAAGTTAAAACTGTTTTTGTGAGGAGAGAGCATTTGCTCTTCCTTGCAAAAACTTTGTTTTCAACTAATAATGAACCACCTGGATATGTGGTCATACAAACATGCGAAGGGAGGATAATCAAATGCCTACTATTAACCAATTAGTGAGAAATGGTCGTACTGATAAAGTATGGAAATCTAAATCACCTGCGTTAAACAAAGGTTTTAACTCTTTAAAGAAAAAATCAACTGATATCTCTGCACCTCAAAAACGTGGTGTATGTACTCGTGTTGGTACAATGACTCCAAAGAAACCTAACTCAGCGTTACGTAAATACGCTCGTGTACGTTTAACAAACGGTATCGAGGTTACAGCTTACATCCCAGGTATCGGTCATAACCTACAAGAGCATAGCGTAGTATTAATTCGCGGTGGTCGTGTAAAGGATTTACCGGGGGTACGTTACCACATCGTTCGTGGTGCGCTTGACACAGCTGGTGTTGACAAACGTATGCAAGGACGTTCTAAATATGGTACTAAGAGACCAAAACCTGCTAAAAAATAATAACTTTAAAATGAAAGGAGGAACTCAATATGCCTCGTAAAGGACCTGTTGCGAAACGTGACGTGTTACCAGATCCAATGTACAATTCGAAGCTAGTAACACGCCTTATCAACAAAATGATGGTTGACGGTAAAAAAGGTAAATCTCAAACAATTCTTTATAATGCGTTCGATATCGTAAACGAACGTACTGGTAAAGAGCCAATGGAAGTATTCGAGCAAGCTCTTAAGAACATCATGCCTGTTCTTGAAGTACGCGCTCGTCGTGTTGGTGGTGCTAACTACCAAGTTCCAGTTGAGGTTCGTCCAGAACGCCGTACAACTTTAGGTCTTCGTTGGTTAGTAAACTACGCTCGTCTTCGTGGTGAAAAAACTATGGAAGAGCGTCTTGCTAACGAAATCTTAGATGCAGCTAACAACGCTGGTGCATCTGTTAAGAAACGTGAAGACACTCATAAAATGGCAGAAGCTAACAAAGCATTTGCTCATTACCGTTGGTAGGATTCAACGTAAAATAAATGTAAGCATAAACCGCTTTATTTGTCGCTTATGGAAGTGTGGAGAGGGAGAATGCCTCTCCCTTTCATCGGGCGCTCGTTTTACATAATGAGAGTACTGGACATACTGACATGTGTAACAATATAAAGTGGCTTTTTTGCTACTTAAAATAAAAAAATCCAATCCATATATGGAAGGAGCAAGACACCAAATGGCAAGAGAGTTCTCTTTAGAAAACACTCGTAATATTGGTATCATGGCTCACATCGATGCTGGTAAAACAACAGCAACTGAGCGTATTCTGTACTACACAGGACGTATTCATAAAATCGGTGAAACTCACGAAGGTGCATCTCAGATGGACTGGATGGAGCAAGAGCAAGAGCGTGGTATCACAATTACTTCTGCTGCAACTACAGCACAATGGAAAGGTCATCGTGTAAACATCATTGATACTCCAGGACACGTAGATTTCACAGTAGAAGTAGAACGTTCTTTACGCGTACTTGATGGCGCTGTAGCAGTACTTGATGCGCAATCTGGTGTAGAACCACAAACAGAAACTGTTTGGCGTCAGGCTACTACTTACGGCGTACCTCGTATCGTATTCGTTAACAAAATGGATAAGATCGGTGCAGATTTCTTATACTCTGTAGGAACAATCCACGATCGTTTACAAGCAAACGCACATCCAATTCAGTTACCAATCGGTGCTGAAGATGAGTTCAATGGTATCATTGACCTTGTTGAAGAGTGTGCTTACATGTACGGTAACGATTTAGGAACAGACATTCAACGTGTTGAAATTCCTGAAGAGCACAAAGAATTAGCTGAAGAATACCGTGGAAAACTTATTGAAGCGGTAGCTGAGCTTGATGAAGAAATGATGATGAAGTACCTAGAAGGTGAAGAAATCACTGTAGAAGAGCTTAAAGCTGGTATCCGTAAGGCTACAACTTCTGTAGAATTCTTCCCAGTAATCTGTGGTTCTGCATTCAAAAACAAAGGTGTTCAAATTCTGTTAGACGCAGTTATCGACTACCTTCCATCTCCACTAGATGTACCTGCTATTAAAGGTACTCTACCGGATACAGATGAAGAAGTAGAACGTAAGTCTAGCGATGAAGAACCATTCGCAGCTTTAGCATTCAAAATCATGACTGACCCTTATGTTGGTAAGTTAACGTTCTTCCGTGTGTACTCTGGTGTGTTAAACTCTGGATCATACGTGAAAAACTCAACTAAAGGTAAGCGTGAGCGTGTAGGTCGTATCCTACAAATGCACGCTAACAGCCGTGAAGAGATTTCAACAGTTTACGCTGGTGATATCGCTGCTGCTGTAGGTTTAAAAGATACTACTACTGGTGATACTCTTTGTGACGAGAAGAGCCTTGTTATCCTTGAGTCTATGGAATTCCCAGAGCCAGTTATCTCTGTAGCTATCGAACCAAAATCTAAAGCTGACCAAGATAAAATGGGTACAGCATTATCTAAGCTTTCTGAAGAAGATCCAACATTCCGTGCTCACACTGACCAAGAAACTGGCCAAACTATCATCGCTGGTATGGGTGAACTTCACCTTGATATCATCGTTGACCGTATGCGCCGTGAATTCAAAGTGGAAGCAAACGTTGGTGCTCCTCAGGTAGCATACCGTGAGACTTTCCGCGCTGCTGCGAAAGTTGAAGGTAAGTTCGCTCGTCAATCTGGTGGTCGTGGACAATTCGGTCACGTTTGGATTGAGTTTGAACCTAACGAAGAAGGTAAAGGATTCGAATTCGAAAACAAGATCGTCGGTGGTGTAGTTCCTCGTGAATACATCCCAGCTGTTGGAGCAGGTCTTGAAGATGCACTTAAAAATGGTGTACTAGCTGGTTATCCACTAGTTGACATTAAAGCTGCATTAGTTGACGGATCTTACCATGATGTCGATTCATCTGAGATGGCGTTCAAAATCGCTGCATCTATGGCACTTAAAGCTGCGGTTTCTAAATGTAGCCCAGTAATTCTTGAGCCAATGATGAAAGTTGAAGTTGTAATTCCTGAAGAGTACATGGGTGACATTATGGGTGACGTAACATCTCGTCGTGGACGTGTAGAAGGTATGGAAGCTCGCGGTAACGCACAAGTTGTTCGCGCTATGGTTCCACTTTCTGAAATGTTCGGTTATGCAACGTCATTACGTTCTAACACTCAAGGACGCGGAACATTCTCTATGGTGTTTGACCACTATGAAGAAGTACCAAAGTCTGTTTCTGAAGAAATTATCAAAAAAAATAAAGGTGAATAATTGATTTTTATCGATTGTTCAAGTATAACTACTTATGTAAGCTTAGAAAGTGGGACGTAAGTTTCACTTTCTAGTCTAAATATAAAATAACCTATATAAACTAAGGAGGAATTTAGAATGGCTAAAGCTAAATTCGAACGTTCTAAACCCCATGTTAACATCGGTACAATCGGCCACGTTGACCATGGTAAAACTACATTAACTGCTGCGATCACTACAGTTCTTGCAAAAGCTGGTGGTGCTGAAGCACGCGGATACGATCAAATCGATGCTGCTCCAGAAGAAAGAGAGCGCGGTATCACAATCTCAACTGCACACGTTGAGTACGAAACTGAAACTCGTCACTATGCACACGTTGACTGCCCAGGTCACGCTGACTATGTTAAAAACATGATCACTGGTGCTGCTCAAATGGACGGCGGTATCTTAGTAGTATCTGCTGCTGATGGCCCAATGCCTCAAACACGTGAGCACATCCTTCTTTCTCGTCAAGTAGGTGTTCCTTACATCGTTGTATTCTTAAACAAATGCGACATGGTAGATGACGAAGAATTATTAGAATTAGTAGAAATGGAAGTTCGCGACCTATTATCTGAATACGGATTCCCAGGCGACGACATTCCTGTAATCAAAGGTTCTGCTCTTAAAGCTCTTCAAGGAGAAGCTGATTGGGAAGCAAAAATCATTGAATTAATGGCTGAAGTTGATGCTTACATCCCAACTCCAGAACGTGAAACTGACAAACCATTCTTAATGCCTGTAGAGGACGTATTCTCTATCACAGGTCGTGGTACAGTTGCTACTGGTCGTGTTGAGCGCGGTATCGTTAAAGTTGGTGACGTAGTAGAAATCATCGGTCTTGCTGAAGAAAATGCTTCTACAACTGTAACTGGTGTAGAGATGTTCCGTAAACTTCTTGACCAAGCTCAAGCTGGAGACAACATCGGTGCTTTACTTCGTGGGGTTGCTCGTGAAGACATCCAACGTGGACAAGTACTTGCAAAAAGCGGTTCTGTAAAAGCTCACGCTAAATTCAAAGCTGAAGTTTTCGTATTATCTAAAGAAGAAGGTGGACGTCACACTCCATTCTTCGCTAACTACCGTCCTCAGTTCTACTTCCGTACAACTGACGTAACTGGTATCATCCAATTACCAGAAGGTACTGAAATGGTAATGCCTGGTGACAACATCGAAATGACTATCGAACTTATCGCTCCAATCGCTATCGAAGAGGGAACTAAATTCTCTATTCGTGAAGGTGGACGTACAGTAGGTTACGGTGTAGTTGCTACTATCGTTGAGTAATCTTAACTGATATAAAAAAACCTAAGGGATTTTCCCTTAGGTTTTTTGTTTGCGTTTATATAAGGAAGAAGAGGGTGTTTTTTGTTTTGACGAGTTTCTTCTATAGTATTATAAAAACGACAAAAGATAATCCAGAAACTGTAAAATGAATTCTGTTAGATGAAAACTTGAAATTCTTTAAAGTGCCATGTATAATAGCAAAAGTAGAGAAAAGCAGATGCAAACAAAAAGATGCTTGCATCTAGACGAATAACATTGTATAATAGACAATGTTGGTCTTTGACTGCGATGAAGTGGAAGGTTGCTGACACACCCGGCCGCTTTGCCATGGCATGGTGTGGGGAAATTTCCATGGAGAAGGTCTATTTTAGAAATAGGCGAACGAAGGAGGGAAAATAATGGCAAAAGAAAAAATTCGTATCCGTTTAAAAGCTTACGATCACCGTATTCTTGATCAGTCAGCTGAGAAAATTGTAGAAACAGCTAAGCGTTCTGGGGCAACAGTTTCTGGTCCAATCCCATTACCAACTGAAAAAACTGTTTACACAATTCTTCGTGCTGTTCATAAGTACAAAGATTCTCGTGAGCAATTCGAAATGCGCACGCACAAACGTCTAATCGACATCGTGAGTCCTACTCCACAAACAGTAGATTCATTAATGCGTTTAGACTTACCATCTGGTGTAGATATCGAAATCAAACTATAATTTATATAACTTAAAAATGTAGGAGGTGTAACTCATGACCAAAGGAATCTTAGGAAGAAAGATCGGTATGACTCAAGTATTTGCTGAGAACGGTGAGTTAATCCCAGTAACAGTTATCGCTGCTAATCCAAACGTTGTTCTTCAAAAGAAAACAACTGAAACTGATGGCTACAATGCAATCCAGTTAGGATTTGAAGATAAACGTGAAAAGTTAACTAACAAACCTGAACAAGGCCACACTGCTAAAGCATCTACAACTCCTAAGCGCTTCATTCGCGAAATCCGCGATGCAGACGTGGACGGATTAGAGGTTGGTCAAGAGGTAAAAGTTGACGTATTCGCTACAGGTGAAATCGTTGATGTAACAGGAATTTCTAAAGGTAAAGGTTTCCAAGGTGTTATCAAACGCCACGGACAATCTCGCGGACCTATGTCTCATGGTTCTCGCTATCACCGTCGTCCAGGTTCAATGGGCCCAGTTGCTCCGAACCGTGTATTCAAAGGCAAAAAACTTGCTGGACGTATGGGTGGAGACCAAGTTACTATCCAAAACTTAGAAATCGTTCAAGTTGACACTGAGCGCAACTTATTACTAGTAAAAGGTAACGTTCCAGGTGCTAAGAAATCTCTTGTAGTTGTTCAAGGCGCTGTGAAGGTTAGCAAATAATTCACAATAGGAAGGAGGAATTCCAATGCCAAAAGTTACTGTATATAACCAAACTGGTTCACAGGTTGGTGAAATCGAATTAGCTGAAGCTATTTTCGGTATCGAACCAAATGAAGCTGTACTTTTCGAAGCTGTAATGATGCAACGTGCATCTTTACGTCAAGGTACACACAAAGTAAAAACTCGCTCTGAAGTTCGCGGTGGTGGTCGTAAACCATGGCGTCAAAAAGGAACTGGACGTGCTCGTCAAGGGTCTATCCGCTCTCCTCAATGGCGTGGTGGTGGTACGGTATTCGGACCTACACCAAGAAGCTATGCGTACAAACTTCCTAAGAAAGTTCGTCGTTTAGCAATCAAATCTGCATTAGCTACTAAAGTAGTTGAGAACAACATTGTAGTTCTTGAAGACCTAGTGTTAAATGCACCAAAAACAAAAGACATGCTAGCAGTACTTAAAGGATTAACTGTTGAGAAGAAAGCTCTTATCGTAACTGCTGATGCAAACGAATCTGTAGAGTTATCTGCTCGCAATATCCCTGGAGTAACAGTAATCACTGCTGATGGCGTAAACGTTTTAGACGTGCTTCATCATGATAAGCTAATCATGACAAAAGCGGCAGTGGAAAAAGTAGAGGAGGTGCTTGCATAATGAGAGATCCTCGTGATATCATTAAGCGCCCAGTTATCACTGAACGTTCTATGGAAATGATGGCTGAAAAAAAATACACGTTCGATGTGGACGTTAAATCTAATAAAACAGAAGTTAAAGATGCTCTTGAAGCGATCTTTGGTGTTAAAGTAGAAAAAGTGAACATCATGAACTACAAGCCGAAAGCAAAACGCGTTGGTCGTCACGCTGGTTTTACTAGCCGTCGTCGTAAAGCAATCGTTAAGCTAACTGCTGACAGCAAAGAAATCGAAATCTTCCAAGGCGTTTAATTCTTACTAAAGAAGGAGGGAAATTGAGATGGGAATCAAAAAGTATAATCCAACTACTAACGGTCGTCGTAATATGACTACGAATGATTTCGCTGAAATCACGACTGATAGACCCGAAAAGTCATTACTTGCTCCTTTAAGCAAGAAGGCTGGTCGTAATAACCAAGGTAAAATCACTGTACGTCATCAAGGTGGCGGACATAAGCGTCAATACCGTATCATCGACTTTAAGCGTAACAAAGATGGAATTCCAGGACGCGTTGCTACGATCGAATACGATCCAAACCGCTCTGCGAATATCGCATTAATTAACTACGTTGACGGTGAAAAACGTTACATTCTTGCTCCTAAATCTTTAGAAGTAGGTATGGAAGTTATGTCTGGCCCAGAAGCTGACATTAAAATCGGTAACGCATTACCATTAATCAACATTCCAGTAGGTACTGTTGTTCATAACATCGAGCTTAAGCCTGGTCGTGGCGGACAATTAGTTCGTTCTGCTGGTACATCTGCTCAAGTACTTGGTAAAGAAGGTAAATACGTACTTGTACGTTTAACTTCTGGTGAAGTACGTCTTGTATTATCTGCTTGTCGCGCTTCAATCGGTCAAGTAGGTAACGAACAACACGAACTTATCAAAATCGGTAAAGCAGGTCGCTCTCGCTGGTTAGGTAAACGCCCAACAGTTCGTGGTTCTGTAATGAACCCTGTTGATCACCCACACGGTGGTGGTGAAGGACGTTCTCCAATCGGACGTAAGTCTCCAATGTCTCCATGGGGTAAACCAACTCTTGGATTCAAGACTCGTAAGAAAAACAAAGCGTCTGACAAATTTATCGTTCGTCGTCGTAAAAAATAATGGGATTGTAGTACGGTTCATTTCTAGAACCGTACGCCAATCACGAAGGGAGGCACCAAAATGGCTCGTAGCTTAAAAAAAGGACCATTTGTCGATGATCACTTAATGAGCAAAATGGAAAAATTAGTTGCATCTGAGCAAAAACAAGTTGTTAAAACTTGGTCTCGCCGTTCAACAATCTTCCCTCAGTTCATCGGACACACAATCGCTGTATATGATGGTCGTAAACACGTACCTGTGTACATCACTGAGGATATGGTTGGCCATAAGTTAGGTGAATTCGCACCAACTCGTACGTACAAAGGTCACCTTGCTGACGATAAGAAAACTAGAAGATAATGAGAGGAGGCACTTCAATGCAAGCTAAAGCAGTAGCGAGAACAGTTCGTATTGCTCCTCGTAAAGTTCGTTTAGTAGTAGACTTAATCCGAGGTAAGCAAGTGGGTGAAGCGATTGCTATCCTTAACCACACACCAAAAACTGCTTCTCCAGTTGTAGAAAAAGTTTTAAAATCTGCAATCGCAAATGCAGAGCACAATTATGAGATGGACATTAACAACCTAGTTGTAGAAAAAGTTTTCGTTGACGAAGGTCCAACGTTAAAACGTTTCCGTCCACGTGCAATGGGTCGTGCAAGCCAAATTAACAAACGCACAAGCCACATCACAGTTGTGGTATCAGAAAAGAAGGAGGGATAATCGATGGGTCAAAAGGTTAATCCAATTGGTCTTCGTGTCGGCGTTATCCGTGACTGGGAATCTCGTTGGTTCGCTGAGAAAGATTACGCTACATTATTACATGAAGACATCAAAATCCGTGAGTACATTAATGTACGCTTAAAAGATTCTGCTGTTGCTAAAGTAGAAATCGAACGTGCAGCAAATCGTGTAAATGTTACAATTCACACTGCAAAACCTGGTATGGTAATTGGTAAAGGTGGTACTGAAGTTGAAGCACTTCGTAAAGCTCTTAACCAATTAACAGGCAAGCGTGTACACATCAACATTTTAGAAGTTAAGAGAGCTGATCTTAACGCTAAATTAGTAGGCGAAAACATCGCTCGTCAATTAGAAAACCGTGTATCATTCCGTCGTGCACAAAAGCAAGTTATTCAACGTGCTATGCGTGCAGGTGCTAAAGGTATTAAAACACAGGTTTCTGGTCGTCTTGGCGGAGCTGATATCGCTCGTGCAGAATCTTACAGTGAAGGAACTGTTCCACTTCATACACTTCGCGCTGATATTGACTATGCAGCAGTTGAAGCTGATACAACATACGGTAAATTAGGCGTAAAAGTATGGATCTACCGTGGAGAAGTCCTTCCTACAAAAAAGAAAGCTTCTGAGGAAGGAGGAAAATAATATGTTAATGCCAAAACGCGTAAAATATCGTAGAGAGCATCGTGGTAAAATGCGTGGTCGTGCTAAAGGTGGAACTGAAATTGCTTTCGGTGAATTCGGTTTACAAGCACAAGCTGCTTCATGGATTACAAACCGTCAAATCGAAGCTGCTCGTCGTGCAATGACTCGTTACATGAAACGTGGCGGTAAAGTATGGATTAAAATTTTCCCTTCTAAACCTTACACTGCAAAACCTCTAGAAGTACGTATGGGTTCCGGTAAAGGGGCACCAGAAGGCTGGGTAGCAGTAGTAAAACCTGGGAAAATTATGTTCGAAATCGCGGGTGTATCTGAAGAGGTAGCACGCGAAGCATTACGTCTTGCAGCTCACAAGTTACCTGTGAAATGTAAATTCGTAAAACGTGAAGAAAATGGTGGTGAATCTAATGAAAACTAATGATATTCGTGAATTAACCACTGCCGAAATCGAAACAAAAGTTAAAGCTTTAAAGGAAGAGTTGTTTAATCTTCGCTTCCAACTTGCTACAGGACAATTAGAGAATCCAACTCGCATTCGTGAAGTGCGTAAAGCAATTGCTCGTATGAAAACTGTAGTTCGTGAAAGAGAGATCGGAATTAATCGATAAATTGAGGGGAGGTTTGCATAGTGAGCGAACGTAACCAACGCAAAGTTTATACTGGTCGTGTAGTGTCTGACAAAATGGACAAAACGATTACAGTTTTAGTTGAAACTTACAAAACTCATTCCTTGTACGGAAAACGTGTTAAGTATTCTAAGAAGTACAAAGCCCATGATGAGCAAAACCAAGCGAAACTTGGCGATATCGTTAAAATCATGGAAACTCGCCCGCTTTCTGCTACTAAGCGTTTCCGTTTAGTTGAAATCGTTGAAGAAGCGGTTATTATCTAAATAGACGAATCGGAATTTTTAGTCCGAAGGGAGGTTTCATAACATGATCCAACAAGAATCTCGTTTGAAAGTTGCTGACAACTCTGGTGCACGTGAACTTTTAACAATTAAAGTATTAGGCGGCTCTGGTCGTAAATATGCTAACATTGGTGACATTATTGTTGCTACGGTAAAACAAGCAACACCAGGTGGCGTTGTTAAAAAAGGTGACGTTGTTAAAGCAGTAGTAGTACGTACGAAGAGCGGAGCTCGTCGTCCGGACGGTTCTTACATCAAATTTGATGAAAACGCAGCGGTTATCATTAAAGACGATAAGAGCCCACGTGGTACTCGTATCTTCGGACCAGTAGCTCGTGAATTACGTGATAGCAACTTCATGAAGATCGTTTCTTTAGCTCCAGAAGTTCTATAATTTAAGGTATTGCCTTGCTAAGGAGGTGCAGAATTAAGATGCATGTAAAAAAAGGTGATAAAGTACAGGTAATCACTGGTAAAGACAAAGGAAAACAAGGCGTTATCCTTGTGGCTTTCCCAAAGCAAAACCGTGTTATCGTTGAGGGTGTCAATATCGTTAAGAAGCACTCTAAGCCATCTCAATTAAATCCACAAGGTGGAATTATTACTAAAGAAGCACCTATTCACGTTTCTAACGTTATGATTTTAGATCCGAAAACAGGTGAACCTACTCGCGTAGGCTTCAAAGTAGAAGATGGTAAAAAAGTTCGTATTGCAAAAAAATCTGGTGAATTATTAGATAAATAATTTTCTTAAGAAAGGAGGTCACTTCATTGAATCGCCTTAAAGAGAAGTTCCAAAAGGAAATTACTCCTGCTCTAGTGAGCAAGTTTAACTATAAATCTGTAATGCAGGTACCAAAAATCGAAAAGATCGTAATCAACACTGGTGTTGGTGACGCGGTATCTAACTCAAAAGCGTTAGACAACGCAGTAGAAGAATTAACACAAATCACAGGTCAAAAACCTGTTGTAACTCGTGCTAAAAAATCAATCGCTGGTTTCCGTCTTCGTGAAGGTATGCCAATCGGTGCGAAAGTAACTTTACGCGGCGAGCAAATGTATGAGTTCTTCGACAAATTAGTATCAGTTTCTTTACCACGTGTACGTGATTTCCGTGGTGTTTCTAAGAAATCATTCGATGGTCGTGGAAACTATACATTAGGTGTTAAAGAGCAACTTATTTTCCCTGAGATTGATTATGATAAAGTAAGCAAAGTCCGCGGTATGGACATCGTAATCGTTACTACAGCGAAAACTGATGAAGAAGCTCGTGAACTTTTAACACAATTCGGTATGCCATTCCAAAAATAATGGAAGCCAACGCTAAGTAGAGGAGGCGAAAACGTGGCTAAAAAATCTATGATAGCGAAACAAAAGCGTACTCCTAAGTTTAAAGTACAAGAGTATACACGTTGCGAACGCTGCGGTCGTCCGCATTCTGTATACCGCAAATTTAAACTTTGCCGTATTTGTTTCCGTGAACTTGCATATAAAGGTCAAATTCCTGGTGTTAAAAAAGCTAGTTGGTAAAACCCACAAATGGGAAGGAGGTAAAACACATGGTGATGACAGATCCAATTGCAGACATGCTTACTCGCATCCGTAATGCGAACATGGTACGTCATGAGAAATTAGAGGTTCCTGCTTCTAAAATCAAAAAAGAGATCGCTGAACTTTTAAAACGTGAAGGTTTCATTCGTGATGTAGAATACATCGAGGATAACAAACAAGGTATCCTTCGTATTTTCCTGAAATATGGTGCAAACAATGAACGTGTAATCACTGGATTAAAACGTATCAGTAAACCTGGCTTACGCGTTTACGCTAAAGCTGACGAAGTACCACGTGTACTTAACGGATTAGGTATCGCTCTTGTTTCTACATCTAAGGGAGTAATGACAGACAAAGACGCTCGTCAATTACAAACTGGTGGAGAAGTAGTAGCATACGTTTGGTAATATATATTTAAAACGAACGGAGGTGTGACCACATGTCTCGTATTGGTAAAAAGATTCTTGAAATCCCTGCAGGTGTTACTATTACAGTTGCAGAAGACAATACTGTAACAGTAAAAGGCCCTAAAGGTGAATTAACTCGTACTTTCAATGCTGATATGCTTATCAAAATTGAAGAGAATACATTAACAGTTGAGCGTCCATCTGAACAGAAGGAACACCGTGCATTACACGGTACAACTCGTGCTTTAATCGGAAACATGGTTGAAGGTGTAACTGAAGGTTTCGCACGCGGACTTGAATTAGTCGGTGTTGGTTACCGTGCTCAAAAACAAGGTGATAAACTTGTATTAAGCGTAGGTTATTCTCATCCAGTAGAAATGACTCCGGAAGCAGGTCTTGAAGTTGAAGTACCTGCACCAACTAAGATCGTAATTAAAGGTATCGACAAGCAACGTGTTGGCGAATTCGCTGCTAACATCCGTGCTGTACGTGCTCCTGAGCCTTACAAAGGTAAAGGTATTCGTTACGAAGGCGAAGTTGTTCGTCGTAAAGAAGGTAAAACTGCTAAGTAAACCCGTTAGGTGAGAGAAAGGAGTGACAAGAATGATCACTAAAGCTGATAAAAATGCGACTCGTAAGAAAAGACATGCACGTGTACGTGCTAAACTTACTGGTACTGCAGAGCGTCCACGTTTAAACGTGTTCCGTTCTAACCAACATATTTACGCTCAAGTTATTGATGATGTGAATGGTGTAACGTTAGTAAGTGCATCTACTCTTGATAAAGACCTTGCTCTTAACGGTACTAGCAATATTGAAGCTGCTACGAAAGTTGGAGAATCAGTTGCTAAGCGTGCTGTAGAGAAAGGCGTTAAAGAAGTAGTATTTGATCGCGGTGGTTACTTATACCATGGCCGTGTTAAAGCTCTAGCTGAAGCTGCTCGTGAGGCTGGATTACAATTTTAATGGTCAAAGGAGGGAAAATTGATGCATCGCATTGACCCAAGTAAATTAGAACTTGAAGAACGTGTAGTTACGATAAATCGTGTCGCGAAAGTTGTTAAGGGTGGTCGTCGTTTCCGCTTTGCTGCACTAGTTGTAGTTGGCGATAAAAACGGTCATGTTGGATTCGGTACTGGTAAAGCACAAGAGGTACCAGACGCAATCCGTAAAGCTATCGAAGACGCTAAGAAAAACTTAATCGCTGTACCATTAGTTGGTACAACAATTCCACACACAATCAACGGTCATTTTGGCGCTGGTGAAGTATTCTTAAAACCTGCTGCTGAGGGTACTGGTGTTATTGCTGGTGGACCTGTTCGTGCGGTCCTTGAATTAGCTGGTGTACAAGATATTCTTTCGAAATCTCTTGGTTCTAACACACCAATCAACATGATTCGCGCTACTGTGAACGGATTAAGCGAACTTAAGCGCGCTGAAGATGTTGCAAAATTACGCGGTAAATCTGTAGAAGAGCTACTAGGTTAAGGAGGGAAAACAAATGGCGAAAAAGTTAGAAATTACCCTCACTCGTAGTGTAATTGGTCGTCCACAAGATCAACGTGCGACGGTAGAAGCTTTAGGTCTTAAAAAGTTGAATTCAACTGTAGTTAAGGAAGAAACTCCTGCTATTCTTGGTATGATCAACAAAGTTTCTCACCTTGTAACTGTAAAAGAAGCTTAAGGATAACTCATTAATATAAGGAGGTGCCTGGGAATGAAACTTCATGAATTAAAACCTGCAGAAGGTTCTCGTAAAGTACGTAACCGTGTCGGTCGTGGTATCGGTTCTGGTAACGGTAAAACTGCTGGTAAAGGTCATAAAGGACAAAACGCACGTTCTGGCGGCGGTGTTCGTCTTGGCTTCGAAGGTGGTCAAACTCCATTATTCCGTCGTTTACCAAAACGCGGCTTCACAAACATTAACCGTAAAGAGTTTGCTATTGTAAACTTATCAACGTTAAATCGTTTTGAAGATGGTACAGAAGTAACACCTGAATTATTGCTGGAAACTGGCGTTATCAGCAAGTTAAACGACGGTGTTAAAGTTCTTGCAAGCGGAGCAGTAGAGAAAAAACTAACTGTTAAAGCGCACAAGTTCTCTTCAAGTGCTAAAGAAGCAATTGAAGCAGCTGGCGGATCAGTTGAGGTGATCTAATGTTTCGTACAATCTCCAACTTTATGCGCGTTGCTGAGATAAGACGTAAAATATTATTCACTTTAGCGATGTTAATCGTATTCAGGATTGGCACGTTTATCCCCGTGCCATTTACAAATGGAGACGTACTGAAGGCACAAGATCAATTAAATGCTTTAGGTATTCTAAATACATTTGGCGGTGGAGCCTTGAAAAACTTCTCCATCTTTGCGATGGGAATCATGCCGTATATTACAGCATCCATCATCGTGCAATTATTGCAGATGGATGTTGTTCCTAAATTTTCGGAATGGTCGAAGCAAGGTGAAATGGGCCGTCGTAAATTAACGCAATTCACGCGTTACTTTACAATTGTTCTTGCGTTTATTCAGGGGTTTGGTATGTCAATCGGTTTTAACGGTATGGTAGGTGGACAATTAATTTTGAATCCAGGTTGGAGCACTTATTTATACATTGCTACGGTACTGACTGCTGGTACTGCATTTTTAATGTGGTTAGGTGAACAGATTACAGCTAAAGGTGTAGGTAATGGTATTTCCATCCTTATCTTTGGCGGTATTGCCGCAGCGATCCCAAGTGTTATATCTCAAGTGTATCAGCAACAGTTTCAAAATATCGGAGATCAATTGTTCATGAGTATCGTTAAAGTTGCATTGATTTTACTAGCTGTGCTAGCAGTTATTGTGGGTGTTATTTTCATTCAACAGGCTGTTAGAAAGATCCCAATTCAATATGCGAAGCGTGTAACAGGAGGAAATGGTGGTTATGCTGGAGCACAAAACACACATTTACCGCTTAAGGTAAATAGTGCTGGTGTTATTCCAGTAATTTTTGCTGTTTCATTCTTAATTACGCCTCCGACTATTGCACAGTTCTTCCCGAAACATGATGTATCGCAGTGGATTATTGCAAACTTTAACTATTCTCACCCAGTGGGAATGATCATATATGTTGCGCTCATTGTAGCCTTCACATATTTCTATGCATTTGTTCAGGTTAATCCAGAGCAAATGTCAGAGAATCTAAACAAGCAAGGTGGATATGTTCCAGGTATTCGTCCGGGTAAGAATACGGAACAATATCTAACAAAAATCTTGTATCGTTTGACCTTTGTAGGATCAATTTTCCTAGCAGCGATTGCAATCTTACCAGTTATCTTTACGAAATTGGGAAATCTTCCTCCATCTGCACAGATCGGTGGAACGAGTATGTTAATCGTTGTCGGCGTTGCTTTAGAAACAATGAAGCAGCTAGAAAGCCAACTGGTAAAACGCCATTACAAAGGGTTTATCAAGCAGTGAGTAAGTGGGAAGAATTGTCTTCCCTACATGCTCATGTACTCTGAGGGGGAACAAGGATGAACTTAATTTTAATGGGGCTTCCTGGTGCTGGTAAAGGTACACAAGCCGAACAGATTGTTGCCAAGTATAACATCCCTCACATTTCAACAGGAGACATGTTCCGTGCAGCTATGAAGGCTGAAACTGAAATGGGTCTACAAGCAAAATCTTTTATTGATAAAGGTGCACTTGTTCCAGATGAAGTTACAATCGGAATCGTTCGTGAACGTTTAAGTCAAGACGACTGCGTAAGAGGTTTCTTACTAGACGGTTTCCCACGAACTGTTGCACAAGCATCAGCTCTTGAAGAAATTATGAAAGATCTTGGCAAAAAAATCGACTATGTTTTAAACATTAATGTGGATTCAGGGTTGTTATTAAAACGCCTTACAGGCCGTCGCATTTGTAAAGAGTGCGGTGCGACTTACCACTTAGAATTCAATCCACCAGCAAAAGCTGATGTGTGCGATAAATGTGGTGGCGAATTATATCAACGCTCTGATGACAATGAAGAAACTGTAGCAAATCGTTTAGATGTAAATATTAAGCAAACAAAACCTTTGCTTGATTTCTACGAAGAGCTTGGTTACTTACAAAGCATTAATGGTGAGCAAGATATCAATAAAGTATTTGCTGATATCGATGTTCTCATCGGAGGCTTAGCGTAATGATAATCTGCAAAACTCCTCGCGAGATAGAAATCATGCGAGAAGCTGGCAGGATCGTTGCTTTGACTCATCAAGAGTTGAAACAGCACATTACTCCAGGAATTACAACGAAAGAGCTCGATCAAATAGCGGAAAAGACGATTCAAAAATATGGTGCTACGCCATCTTTTAAAGGATACAACGGATTTCCGGGGAGCATATGTGCTTCTGTAAATGAAGAGCTTGTACACGGAATTCCAGGGAAGCGCAAGCTCAAAGAGGGCGATATCATCAGTATCGATATTGGTGCGAAATACAATGGGTACCATGGAGATTCTGCATGGACGTATCCAGTTGGAAACATTTCTGAATCTGTTCAAAAGCTACTTGATGTCACAGAAAAATCGTTGTATCTTGGTCTAGAACAAGTAAAACCAGGCGAGAGATTATCAAATATCTCACATGCGGTTCAAACCCATGCTGAAGAGAATGGATTCTCGATCGTTAGGGAGTATGTTGGTCACGGAATCGGGCAAGACTTACATGAGGACCCTCAAATCCCGCACTATGGTCCACCAAATAGAGGCCCTAGATTAAAGCCGGGAATGGTCATCTGTGTTGAGCCGATGGTGAATCAAGGAAGACGATATGTAAAAACACTATCTGATGACTGGACAGTGGTAACGGTAGATGGTAAATGGTGTGCCCATTTTGAGCACACGATTGCTCTTACAGAAGCAGGATACGAAATCCTTACCACTTTATAAGTAGCTGGCTCTCCGGGATTTCAGAGCAGTGTAAAATGTTACTGATTTGAAGAAGGGAGAACTATTGAATGGCTAAAGATGATGTAATTGAAGTCGAAGGTACCGTTCTTGAAACGTTGCCAAATGCTATGTTCAAAGTAGAATTAGAGAATGGGCATGTCGTATTGGCTCACGTTTCTGGTAAAATCCGTATGAACTTCATTCGTATTTTACCAGGAGACAAAGTTACGGTAGAATTATCTCCGTACGATTTAAATCGTGGTCGTATTACGTACCGTTTTAAATAATATAGCACTCCGTAATCTTTAAGGAGGTTCGAGACATGAAAGTAAGACCGTCAGTTAAACCAATCTGCGAAAAATGTAAAGTTATTCGTAGACGTGGAAAAGTAATGGTTATTTGTGAAAACCCTAAACATAAACAAAAACAAGGTTAATCAGAAGGAGGTGCATTCGTAATGGCACGTATCGCAGGTGTAGATATTCCTCGAGACAAACGCGTTGTTATTTCTTTAACTTACGTATTCGGCATTGGTCGCACAACTGCTGAAAAAATTCTTGCTGAAGCAGGTATTTCTGAAGAAACACGAGTTCGTGATTTAACGGAAGACGAATTAGGACGTATCCGTGATATCATCGATCGTATTAAAGTTGAGGGAGACCTTCGTCGTGAAGTATCTCTTAACATCAAACGTCTAATGGAGATCGGTTCTTACCGTGGTCTTCGTCACCGTCGTGGTTTACCAGTTCGTGGTCAAAACTCTAAAAACAATGCTCGTACACGTAAAGGTCCACGTCGTACAGTAGCAAATAAAAAGAAATAATAAGTAAAGGAGGTTGAACTAACAATGGCACGTAAAACAAACACTCGTAAAAAACGTGTGAAAAAGAATATTGAAGCTGGTATAGCTCATATTCGTTCTACTTTCAACAACACAATCGTAACACTTACAGATACTCACGGTAACGCACTTTCTTGGTCTAGTGCTGGTGCACTTGGTTTCCGTGGATCTCGTAAATCTACTCCATTCGCTGCGCAAATGGCTGCTGAAACTGCTGCTAAAGCTGCAATGGAACACGGTTTAAAAACTTTAGAGGTTACTGTTAAAGGTCCTGGTGCTGGTCGTGAAGCTGCAATTCGTGCTCTTCAAGCTGCAGGTCTAGAAGTAACAGCAATTAGAGATGTTACTCCAGTTCCTCATAATGGATGTCGTCCACCAAAACGTCGTCGTGTGTAATTTTTCTGTATAGAATTTTCCCTTTTGTCTATAATGGATATGATGCATTATCGAGAAATTTCGTACAGAAACATCGCTTGTTGTGCACAATCGGGAACTGCCTAAGGGGGACTTTCGGTTAGACAGGGGTTATACCTTTGTTTAACCGGGGTTTCGACGTTTTGAAGGAGGGTTTAGTTAATGATTGAAATCGAAAAGCCGAAAATCGAAACGGTTGAACTTAACGAAGATGCTAAATATGGTAAATTCGTAATTGAACCGCTTGAGCGTGGATATGGTACTACTTTGGGTAACTCCTTACGTCGTATTCTTTTATCCTCACTCCCTGGTGCCGCTGTTACTGCTATCCAAATCGATGGCGTATTACATGAATTTTCAACAGTTGAGGGCGTAGTAGAAGACGTTACGACGATCATCTTAAACTTGAAAAAGTTAGCTCTTAAAATCTACTCTGAAGAAGAGAAGACGTTGGAAATTGATGTACAGGGCGAAGGTATTGTCACAGCTGCTGATATTACTCACGATAGTGATGTAGAAATCTTAAATCCAGATTTACACATTGCAACGTTAGCAAAAGATGCGCATTTCCGCGTGCGTTTAACTGCAAAGCGTGGCCGTGGGTATACGCCAGCTGATGCAAATAAAAGCGAAGATCAACCAATAGGAGTAATTCCTATTGATTCTATTTATACTCCAGTATCACGTGTGACTTACCAAGTGGAAAAGACACGTGTCGGACAAGTGGCTAATTATGATAAGCTTACGCTTGATGTATGGACGGATGGAAGCATCGGGCCAAAAGAAGCTATCTCTTTAGGTGCCAAAATCTTAACTGAGCATTTAAATATCTTTGTTGGTTTAACTGATGAAGCACAAAATGCTGAGATTATGGTCGAGAAGGAAGAAGATCAAAAAGAGAAAGTTCTTGAGATGACTATCGAAGAACTAGACCTTTCTGTTCGTTCTTATAATTGCCTAAAACGTGCAGGAATTAATACTGTACAAGAGCTTGCGAACAAAACAGAAGAAGATATGATGAAAGTTCGTAACTTAGGACGTAAATCCTTAGAAGAAGTTAAACATAAACTTGAGGAATTAGGTTTAGGTTTACGTAAAGACGACTGAGGATTTAAACCCATCAACAAAGGAGGGAACTACGAATGGCATACAGAAAATTAGGCCGTACAAGTGCGCAACGTAAAGCTATGTTACGTGATTTAGCTACTGATTTAATTATCAACGAGCGCATCCAAACGACAGAAACTCGTGCAAAAGAACTTCGTTCTGTAGTGGAAAAAATGATCACTTTAGGTAAACGCGGAGATCTTCATGCTCGTCGTCAAGCAGCAGCTTTCATTCGCAATGAAGTAGCTAACGCTGAGACTGGTCAAGATGCACTTCAAAAACTATTCGCTGATGTAGCTCCACGCTATGCTGAGCGCCAAGGCGGATACACTCGTATTGCAAAAATTGGTCCACGTCGCGGAGACGCAGCACCAATGGTAATTATCGAGTTAGTATAATGATAATTAAAAGGGCAGGACAGTTCTTTTCAAGAAACTGGTCATGGCCCTTTTTTTTAAATATAAAAATAGGCTAACTTGGCGAAGGAAAGGGTGCCTTCTATTGAAAAAAGAGAAACTTCGGATAGAAAATATATCATTTCAATATCCTGGGGCAGCCACTTATGCATTAAAAGATGTTTCATTTTCCTTATATGAGGGAGAATGGGTATCTATTATTGGACAAAACGGTTCAGGAAAGTCTACACTTGCAAAATTATTGAATGGTTTGTTTTTGCCAGAAGCAGGGACTATTACAGTAAATGATACAATGGTTTTATCAGAGGAAACGGTATGGGATGTTCGAAAACAAATTGGAATGGTATTTCAAAATCCAGATAATCAATTTGTTGGAACGACAGTGCAAGATGATGTTGTATTTGGCTTGGAGAATATCGGAATGCCAAGAGAACAAATGATTGAAAGATTAGAACAGGCCTTGCAACTTGTCCGTATGGAAGATTTTCTTAATGATGAGCCTCATTCCTTATCTGGTGGGCAAAAGCAGCGAGTGGCAATAGCAGGCGTTTTAGCACTTCAACCATCTATTTTAATATTAGATGAAGCAACGTCAATGTTAGACCCTCAAGGGAGACGTGAAGTAGTAGAAACGGTTAGACAACTTGTTACTCAAAAAGGTATTACCGTGTTATCAATTACGCACGATTTAGAAGAAGCGGCACAGTCAGATCGTGTCATTATTTTAAATAAGGGAGAAATATTAGAGGAAGGGACTCCAGAAAAAATTTTCAAATCCTCTCATATGCTCCAAGAAATTGGCTTAGATGTACCGTTTTCGGTGAAAATAGCAGAATTATTAAAAAGAAATGAAATTCTCTTGCAAAATACGCATCTTACAATGGAAAGCTTGGTGAACGAACTTTGGAGATTACATTCCAAAAAGTAGAACATCGTTATCAATATAAAACTCCATTTGAAAGACGCGCACTTTATGATGTAGACGTGTCGTTTCCAAGTGGGGGCTATTATGCCATTATCGGTCATACTGGTTCAGGAAAGTCGACGATGATTCAACATTTAAATGGTTTATTGCAGCCGACAAATGGTACAGTTCAAATTGGTGAACATTTGATTTCGGCAGGAAAGAAAGAAAAAAAGCTAAAGCCACTACGTAAAAAAGTAGGGGTTGTCTTTCAATTTCCAGAACATCAGTTGTTTGAAGAGACTGTGGAGAAAGATATTTGTTTCGGCCCTACTAATTTTGGAGTATCTGTAGACGAAGCAAGGCAAAAGGCTAGAAAGGCAATTGAACTTGTAGGGCTAGAACCAGAACTGTTAACACGTTCTCCGTTCGAATTAAGTGGTGGACAAATGAGACGTGTTGCTATAGCGGGTGTACTGGCAATGGAACCTGAAGTGCTTGTATTAGATGAACCTACAGCAGGACTAGATCCAAAAGGGCAGAACGAACTTATGGAGATGTTTTATAAGCTGCACAAGGAGAAGGGTCTTACAGTCATCCTTGTAACGCATAATATGGAGGATGCTGCTCAGTATGCGGAGCAGATTGTAGTTATGCATAAAGGAACGGTCTTTTTGCAAGGAAGTGCAGAGGAAGTATTTTCACATGCTGATGAACTAGAGAAAATTGGTGTGGATCTTCCTATGTCATTAAAGTATAAACGTGCAATTGAAGAGAAGTTTGGTATTTCAATTCCAAAGGCTACCTTATCTTTAGAGGATCTTACTCATGAAGTTGTGCAGGTGTTACGAAAAGGTGGTCATGAATCATGCAGCAGTTGATTATTGGGAGATATATCCCGGGGAATTCACTTATTCATCAACTTGATCCACGTACGAAGCTGCTGATTGTCTTTTTATATGTATTTGTTGTTTTCTTAGCAAATAATGCGATTTCATATGGATTTTTATTTTTATATGCACTCATTGCTTTATTTTTTGCAAAAGTGCCGATTCGTTATGTACTTTCGGGCTTAAAACCAATTTTATGGATTTTTCTTTTTACATTTTTCCTGCATATTTTTACAAATAAAGAGGGGGATGTACTATTCCAGCTTGGTTGGTTTTCGATATATGAAAAAGGATTAGAGCAAGGGATATACATTTCTGTACGATTCTTCGTTATTATTTTAATGACGACATTATTAACGTTAACGACGACACCTATTGAAATTACAGATGGTTTGGAGACGTTATTAAAGCCGTTGAAGCGTATAAAGGTTCCTGTTCATGAAATCGCATTAATGATGTCAATTTCTCTTCGTTTTATCCCGACATTAATGGATGAAACGAGTAAAATAATGAAAGCACAAGCGTCACGTGGTATTGATTTTGCCGGGGGACCGATAAAAGATAGAATGAAAGCTATTATTTCACTGCTCGTTCCTCTGTTTATCAGTGCTTTTAAGCGTGCAGAGGACTTAGCCATTGCGATGGAAGCTCGTGGATATCAAAGTGGTGAAGGACGTACTAAATTTAGGCAACTACGCTGGAAAACAAGCGATACAGTAACGATTGTCAGCTTATTTTGTTTAGCTTGTATTTTGGCATGGGTGCGATCGTAATGGAGAATAGAGAAATGGATAGAATAAAATGTACGGTTGCATATGATGGCATGCATTTTTGTGGTTATCAAATTCAGCCGAACCATCGTACTGTTCAACAGGAGATAGAAAAAGCATTGCAGAAATTGCATAAGGGAGAACTTGTTCGTGTTCAGGCATCTGGTAGAACAGATTCTACAGTTCATGCAAAAGGACAAGTAATACACTTTGATACTCCCTTGTCTCTTGAAGAGTGGCAATGGAGTAATGCTTTAAACACAATGTTGCCAGATGATATTGTTATTAGGCAAGTAGAGAAAAAAACAGAAGAATTTCATGCACGTTACGGTGTTGAGAAAAAAGAATATCGTTATCGTGTATTATTATCAAAGACTGCGGATGTATTCCGTAGAAATTACGTATATCAATATCCATACCCGCTCGAAATCAACTCTATAAGAGAAGCAATTCCTTATTTTATTGGAACGCATGATTTTACTTCTTTTTGTTCGGCAAAAACTGACAAAAAAGATAAAGTGCGAACAATTTATGAAATCGAGTTAATTGAACAAGATGATGAAATAATTTTTCGTTTTGTAGGTAATGGATTTTTATATAATATGGTCAGAATTATTGTTGGTACGTTACTTAGCGTAGGGCAAGGAAAGCTTGATCCTGATAGCATTCCAGAGATTTTAGCGAAACAAAATCGTCAGTTTGCTGGAAAGATGGCTCCAGGTCATGGGCTTTACTTGTGGGAGGTAAACTATAACAACTAATCCTGGTGTAACATTTGCTTGACATTAGAAACTCAAAAGTATATCATAACATATGGTATTGTTTCTAAAACCACGATTAGCCCCGGAAGGAAATCGTGTTTAAGATAAACAATAGATTTTTTCTATGGAAAAGATAACGAGGAGGGAAACACATGCGTACGACTTTTATGGCAAAAGCTAACGAAGTTGAGCGTAAATGGTATGTGGTTGATGCTGAAGGTCAAACTTTAGGTCGCCTTGCTAGTGAAGTAGCATCCATTTTACGTGGTAAAAACAAACCTACATTTACACCACACGTTGACACGGGTGATCATGTAATTATTATTAACGCTGAGAAAATTCATTTAACAGGTAATAAATTAAACGATAAAATTTACTACCGTCACACTAACCACCCAGGTGGACTTAAGCAAAGAACAGCTCTTGAAATGCGTACAAACTACCCTGTACAAATGTTAGAGCTTGCAATTAAAGGCATGCTTCCAAAAGGACGCTTAGGCCGTCAAGTTTCTAAGAAACTTAACGTGTATGCTGGAGCAGAGCATCCACACCAAGCACAAAAACCAGAAGTTTACGAACTTCGCGGATAATTAATTAAAGGAGGGCTTACTTTGGCACAGGTTCAATACTATGGCACTGGACGTCGTAAGAGTTCAGTAGCGCGCGTACGCCTAGTTCCAGGCGAAGGACGCGTTATCATTAACGGTCGTGATTTTGAAAACTATATCCCATTTGCTGCATTACGTGAAGTAGTGAAACAACCTCTAGTTGCAACAGAAACTTTAGGTAACTACGATGTACTTGTAAACGTAAATGGTGGTGGATACACTGGTCAAGCTGGTGCTATTCGTCACGGTATTTCTCGCGCTTTATTAAAAGCTGATCCAGAATACCGTCTAACACTAAAACGTGCAGGTCTATTAACTCGTGACGCACGTATGAAAGAGCGTAAAAAATACGGTCTTAAAGGCGCACGTCGTGCACCTCAGTTCTCAAAACGTTAATTTTTGCGAACTACAAACCCCAACCATTTTGGTTGGGGTTTTTTATGTTTCATTCCTCTTTTGCAATTTTTATAGCTTGGAATATTTTAGTGCTACCGCCGCGCGTATGCTTCTTCTTTAGAAGTTTAGACTAATACGTATTAGGGAGGTTTATAAGTACTATGAATGTCATTGTCAGCTTACAAGAAAAACAAAAAGAAAAGCAGTTAAAATACGAGCGGAAGATGTTGCGGGAATTATCATTAAAAACATTGCGTTCAAATATTCGTGATGCCTTTCAAATGCAAGAGCTTCATCGTCAGTATGAAGATTACTGTATTGAATTAGGGATAGAATCTTATTTATTAGGAGCGAGATACAGTAAATTTGGTTATTATGGTGAATCGTTTTTTGATGTGAAATATAGAGCTTTAGAAGAAGAACAACAATTAACTGAAACGCTATTTCAATTTTTAACGAGTATGACTATGCGAGAAATAAAGTTGAAAGATGAGGAATTACTTTTTGAATCTTGTCAGCAGTTTATAGGATTGTGGTGGCAAGAAGGGTATGAAAAAGGTGAAAGAAGATATCGATTAAAGCTTCATTAAGACAAGCATAAACTTTCCTCTTGTCCCATATAAGTAATTAGAGGGACTAGCTGGAGGAGGAAAGGTATGAAGAGAATTCGAATTATCTCTTTTGCACTCGCTGCGGTGGTATTGTTTTTTTTAGTCAAACAAGAATTTCAAATTACAAAATCGTGGCGAGCTTGGAATTTACCCTTATCAGGGAAAGTGATTGTATTAGATGCTGGACATGGTGGACCAGATGGAGGGGCTGTTGGTGGAAAGGATATTATAGAAAAGGATATTACGCTTGAAATTACAAAAAAGGTACAAGACTATTTACAAGAACAAGGTGCACTAGTTATTTTAACGCGTGAGGGAGATTATGATTTAGCTAACAAAGATACAAAGTCATATAGTAGACGTAAAGCAGAGGATTTAAAAAAACGTGTAGAAATCATCAATAAACCTGATGTAGACTTTTTTGCAAGTATTCATTTAAATGCTTTAACTAGTAGTGGATCGAAAGGCGCACAAACGTTCTATTACCGCTCTTCGATTGAAAATGAACGTGCTGCAAAATTTATACAGGCTGAATTGAGAACAAGTTTAGAGAACACGAATCGTTCTGCTAAGACAATTTCGCATGTGTATTTATTAAAGTATTCTAAAACACCAGGTGCTTTAATTGAAGCCGGCTTTTTATCGAATGTGAACGAAAGGTATATGTTAAATTCGGAGAAATATCAGCAAAAGGTAGCAGCTGCAATATACCGTGGTATATTACGTTATTTCACGGAAAAAGGAAATCCTCCAGAATAAGGAGGATTTTTTTGAGCTTCTCTCGTTAACGAAGTTTTCGGAAAATATGTTATACTGGAAATGTAAACGCATTTATTTCAAGAATACGCAGAGATAAATTCAATTAACATTACGTTATTTTTCATACAGGGGGCTGGGCTAATTATGGTAACGAAAGAGCAAGTGGTTGAAGCGTTAGAAGGGATTGTAGATCCGTTTTTACATAAAACATTAAAAGAAACAAGTGCAATTAAAGAGGTAACAGTCAAGCCAGAGAAGGAACATGTGAGTGTTAAAATTGCAATCGTAAAAACCGGTACAGCGGAACAAATGCAGTTGCAGTCTGGAATTGTAAAGTTAGTAAAAGAACTTGGGGCAGCAACAGTTGGACTTCGTTTTGCAGAATTTACAGAAGAGGAATTAGCTCAGTTTGCATCGGAACAAGAAGAAGAGCAAAGTGAATCTTTATTGTCACCTAATTCAAAAACAACATTCTTAGCAGTAGCGAGTGGAAAAGGTGGCGTGGGAAAATCAACTGTTTCCGTTAACCTTGCAGTTGCTTTAGCTCGTTTAGGAAAAAAAGTTGGTATTATTGATGCGGACATTTACGGTTTTAGTGTGCCAGACATGATGGGGATAGAAAAACGTCCTATCGTAAGAGGTGACAAGATAATTCCGGTGGAACGTTTAGGTGTAAAGGTAATCTCAATGGGCTTCTTTGTAGAGGATAATGCACCAGTTATTTGGAGAGGACCTATGCTTGGGAAAATGTTAAACCACTTCTTCACAGAAGTAGAATGGGGCGATTTAGATTATTTAGTACTAGATTTGCCACCAGGCACAGGTGATGTTGCGTTAGATGTGCACTCAATGTTGCCATCTTGCAAAGAGATTATTGTAACGACGCCTCATCCAACAGCTGCGTTTGTAGCAGCGCGTGCTGGAGCGATGGCATTGCGCACTGAACATAGTATTCTTGGTGTTGTTGAGAATATGGCATATTTTGAAAGTAAGGTAACTGGTGAGAAAGAATATGTATTTGGAAAAGGCGGGGGAGATAAGTTAGCTACCGAATTACAAACGAATGTTCTTGGTCGTATTCCACTGCAACAACCCGATTGGAATAAAGAAGACTTTGCTCCTTCAGTATATGAAGATACACATACAACGGGCATTATTTATAGTAAAATAGCTGAAACAGTAATTGATAAAACAGCTGTTACACAAAAATAAAGTGAAACTTTAATCAGTGGGGTTCACCTGTTACTGACAACAATAAGGCTTTTGTTGCTAGTAAACCTTTCGCTTAATTAGAGGGGGCCATTTTGTGTGTTAATAGCAAGATAAAGTAATAACGAGTGAACAATATATAAATTGTCCACTCGTTATTATAGTTATTATTTTTTACTGTTCTTCCTTCTTCTCGCCTTGAGAACCACCGTCACCGCCTGCTTCTTTCTTACCAGATCCGCCTTTTTCAGCTTTTTGCACACCTTTACTAATGATATCAATCATCTTGGCTTGGAAGAGTGGACTTTCAGCAGTTTCTGTTAGTACTTGTTGTAGATATTGACGGTATTCTTTACTCTTCATTGTTTGTAACATCATTTTTTCTACTTCAGGATTTTTCATAATTTCTATAACGCCTGCTTGGTATTCAGGGTCTTTTAATAAGGTTTTCATTAATTGAGTTTGTTCTTTCCCCATACTTTTAGCAAATTTTGATGAGAACTCAGGATCTTTAAAGAGCTTTTCCCAGAATTGTTGCCCTTTATCGGATACCATGGCATCTTCAATCGTTTTCTTTACTACTGTTTCATCTAGTATGAGTGCTTGTTTCATTTTTTCATCAGTTAATACATCTTGAATAGCTTTCTTACCTTGATCTGTTTTTAAAATATCAACAATCATTTTCTTTGTTTGATCGTAATCTAGTTCAGATTTCGTTTCTTTTCCTTGTGCGCATGCTGCAAGTGCGATAAGTAGAAAAGAAGAAACGAAAATGAATAGCATCCGTTTCATAAGTTGGAACTCCTTTCAGCACAGTTCTCTCTTTTTAATATAAATATCTTTAAGGAATTTATACATGAACATGGCTAGCTTTTTGAAATTGTCATTGATACAATTTAATTAGAAATATAAGGATAATGGGGGATGTGTTGTGAATAGCCGCAAGTGGGTACGACTATTTTTAACGACGTTGTTTCTTGGTGGGATTAGCACAGTTATTATTGGTTTTGTTTTGGAGTGGGACAAGTACAATGAATTTTTTCAAAATTTCGACGGTAAGGAGATTTTAGCAGTATCTTTCTGGCTGATGGGTGTAGGATTTATTTTTAGTGTTATAAGTCAAATGGGATTCTTTGCATATTTAACAATCCACCGTTTTGGACTAGGGATGTTTCGCTCATCTTCTTTATGGAATGCAGTCCAGCTCTTCTTTATTGCATTCGTATTATTTGATTTTGTGTATTTAAGATCTGTACTTATTGCAAATGGGGAAGTCTCGTTAGGGAATAATATACTTGTTGCTGGAATGTTATTTGTGTTTGGAGCAATTGTTGCTTATGTAAAAAGTAAAGAAACAAATAAAAAAGCATTTGTGCCAGCTCTGTTCTTTATGGTTGTTGTAACGATCCTTGAATGGGTACCGGCGCTTCGGATTAATGATACAGATTGGTTATATTTAATGGTTATACCGCTATTGTTATGTAATGCATATCAATTACTTGTATTACATCGTTTAATCGGAAAAACAAGTAAATCAGCTTAATAGAGAGGTTTTATACAACAGCAGTTATAATGTTGTAAATGGTATGATTAAAAAAGCTCTACTACCTTCTTGAAAGGTAGTAGAGCTTTTTATGCGTGAAGAGTAGTAGGGAAGAAGCTACTTCACATCTTCACTTTTCGTACTTGTGTTGGAAATAAGTTGTGAAACGGATATTTGCTCATATCCATCACTTTTTATTTTTTGCAGGAGCAGCGGTAAAGCTCTATTTGTTTGAAGGGCAGAATCGGATGCGTGTAATAACACGATATCTCCACCTTTCAAATTATTAGAGACAGTGGAAACGATGTTATTTACACCTGGGTTTTTCCAATCGTTTGAATTATTACTCCAATGCACGACGGTGTATCCAAGTGATTCTGCGATTTTAAGGGTTGCTTTGTTAAATTCGCCACTAGGTGGACGTAACAGCTTGACTTGTTTTACACCAAGTTTCGTAAAAACATCTTGTGCTCGTAAAAGGTCTCGTCTTATTTCATTTGTCTCTAGAGAAGTATAGGATGTGTAATTGTAACCCATACTACCGATTTCGTGTCCATCTTTCATGATTCGCTCTACAATATCGGGGTGTCTTTCGGCCCATGCAGCAGAAAGGAAGAAGGTTGCATTCTTAATTTCTTTTTCTTTAAGAGTATCTAGGATTGGAATTGCTTTTTTGTCTCCCCAACTAATATCAAACGTAAATGCAACTTGCTTTTTAGCGGTGTCTCCTTTGTAAATTACTTTAGGGCCTGTAGCAGTTGAAAAAGCAGATTCATGTGAATATGTTTTTAAAAAGAGTAGCCATGCTGTAAATAAGGACAGTATCACTATTAAGCTAATGTGTTTAAAATTTCTCTTACTCGTAATAAAAAAGAAAAACATAATATTACGCCCCTTTGTCCAATCCTTTTCAGTTACATATATGCTGGAAATATAAAAAAGAGAACAAAGGATTAATATCGTAAGTAGTGGAGATAATGGATGATAGGATTGTGATAATTGAAAATGAGCGGAACGTTTATTGTTGCGTAAGGAATTATTGAGGTGATTGTTTGCTTGGGCTGATGTTGACAAAAGAAGAGAGAAAAGAAATGGAATACATATTGAAGAGAGAATTAGAGGAACTTTTATTTGATTTTGAAGATGAGCGTATTCATGAAGTTGTAAAAAAAGCTATGGAAGAAAGATATAAAATCATTTTCTGTTTATTCCGGAGAGTAGCTAACACAGAAGAATGTATTCGTTATGTAAGAAAAAGAATTTTTTATTAAAAAGTGTTGACGTTAATAGTTTGTATATGTTAAATTAATAACCGTCGCTGATGCGGAAACGCAGAAAACGACAAAAAGAAATTGAAAAACTTAGTTGACATTAACTAACGAAGATGTTAACATAAGGAAGTCGCAAATGAGCGACCAAGTAGTTCTTTGAAAACTGAACGAAACAAACAACGTGAAACGTCAATTTTTATTTTAGATGCTAGACAAA
>NZ_JBQAHZ010000029.1:0-61321 GCF_051917185.1 Bacillus cereus group sp. MYBK108-1 | reverse complement strand
TGTTTATACGTTTAATGTTACAGATCCAAAAGAAGTAGATATTTCTGTGGTAAATGAACAAAATATTGGGATGACATGGGTACTTTATCATGAATCAGACATGCAAAATTATGTAGCTTGTGGTGAAGATGAAGGAAATACTATAAAGGGAAAATTCGTAGCGAAATCAGGGAAATATTATTTAAATGTATATAAATTCGATGATAAAAATGGTGAATATTCATTATTAGTAAAATAAATTCATTTCCGATATGTATACGAGAGTTGTATTTTAGGAGGAGTCTGTCATGATAGGCTCCTCCTACTTTTTATTTACATATTAGAACCATTAAGAGTACAAAAAAATCGTGTTTGAAAAAAGTTTAATTATTTCTTATCTTCATTACTATACTATCAGACTCTTTTCTTTAATAAGTCTAAAAGATTCAAGTGCTTACAAGGAATACTTAGCTAACTGTTCACCCCAAGATGATAATTCCGTTTCAATAAATCCTGCTTTTTTATATACAAATTTAGCTGTAAGGTTTTCAGGAGCATATCCAATCATTATTATAGAAATGTTTGCATTATTATTTCTTCTTATCTCATCAATTACCAGATATATAGCTTGTTTACCTATACCTTTCCCTTGAAATTTTTCATCAATCATAAGTCTATAAATCCAATAATTATTATCATCAGGATCTATCCCAAACATAGTAAATCCTATCATTTTCTCATCAAAATAAATCCCTTTTGCATAGAAGTTATCTAGAAATTGAACTTCTGCGATAGAATAAAGGTTGGATGCAATAAATGTTTGTTGTTCTTTTTTAACAGAAAGTCTAATTGCTTCTTTCCAATTACTTTTGTCAATAGCCTTTAAATAAATTTTCTTCAATCTGATACTCTCCTTCCAATATTGAGGAGGAACCACGTAGTTTATGGGCTAGTGATACGTTATCCCCTTGTTTTTTTGCTTAATGAAATAGAAATATTTTCTCATCGACAACATCTCCTTAAAGGTACAATTCAAAACACATTAATATAATTATATTCTTCCTGCTATAAATTATTTTCCTGTTAAAAAATTCTATTTCTCTACCTAATTTATCTAAGGTATATGATACCAAATATCGGAAGAATCTCTTTGCAAACAATTTTATTTCAACTTGAATAATGAAAGATTAGTCAGATTTATATTATGGTGAAAACTTCAAACGATTGACTCAAGTGAAAACTAAATACGATCCAGAAGATATTTTCAATTTCCCACAAAGTATTCCACCTGTTTATAAAAAATAGAATTCCTTGCCTGCTTTAAATTTTGCAATTTATAAAGAATAATAGATAAAAAAGATTGCACGGATAATGAATAAACATGAATCAATTATATAAGGAGCACATCAAATCGCCGTCAAAATAAGATTTTACATTATCCATAAAGCAAAAAATACGTTATCCCTTCCTCTGATTCTGCAGAAAGAATAGCGTATTTTTTCATTTTAAGAGGAATTTTATTTTCTTAGCTTGATAGAGATGTGGTGCTACTCCATCGGTAAAACAAAGGATTTTATTAACTCATTAAAAAAGTGACTTTAAGTAAGAGGTATATATACGGAATGCCATCAGTATTTCTCTTATTTTTCACTTTAATTTATGGAATGAAGTATTTGACGCAAATAACTTCTTCTAATAATAAGGTAGTAAATTATTTGCACACTAATAAAGCTCGTGAATATGAGAATAGAATTTCCTGCAATAGGTAAGTCTATGTGTCTGCTCTGCGCTAAAAACCTTATTGCCAAGAAGGCCACGCTACTATGAAGAACAGAAATCACAATAGGTATAAAAAATAATATACTAATTTGTTGGGTTACAATTTTTTTTATCTCTCTTTTAGTTAACCCTAATTTAGAAAGCATTTGAAATTGGCTTTTATCTCGATCTAAATCTGTAAATAAACGGAAGTATAAGAAACTAATTGTAAATATAAAAAATACAACACCTACTAGTACACTGAGAATAGATAGTATCGCATTCACTTGTTTACCTTCTAACCATTTTAATACCGGGGAATCAAATATAAAAGGTGGGCGTCCGCTTCTATAATCATTTGGAATTATCTTTGTAAGTTTTTTAGCCATATCTGCTGTTTCATACATGTTTTTAATTAAAAAACGATAGTCTATATACTGATCGATCTTTGCTTCTCCTAACTGTGTATTTAGCATTGTTTCGTACATTGAATCCGAAACAACGACAGAAAAATTATTAGATGGGCTGATAATATTATCCATTAATATTTTATTATCAGAAAAATTATAATTCATAGTACCGTGTTCCAGTGTAAGGGATGAAGACAGTTTCTTTAATTTCTCTTGAGGAGCTACTCTCAGATACATTTTTGATGGTAGGATTAGACTGTCTGTTTCCTTATTTAACGTTTCTGCTGGATATCCTAGTGTTTTGGCAGTTGCGTTGTAATCAGTCAGTTTCATAATTGGTGTTGCGTGACTTGTTGTATTAAAACCAGTAGAAGTTACTAATTTATATGAGAATCCATCATTATGTAATTGTTTCTCTATTTGAGAAATATGAAATGCCTCCTCCTTGTTGTGTTTATATGATTTATATTCAAATGCATAAGGACTGTTAACTTCCGCTAATGCGCCATTTCCAATAGAAAGGCAAGCACCAATAGAGGTAAAGGCAACTGCGGAAAGTATACTTACTAGAAAGAGTGTTCGTGCGTTATCTGTCATTCGATATGTTAACTCTGAAAGCATTAACATATTGGTTTTTTTAAAGAAAGTGTATTGACGATTTTTCAATATTGTAATGACATAAAAGCTGAGCTGAGTAAATAAAAAGTATGTTCCTAATACAGTTAAGAAAACACATAGTAATAGAACATATATCTCAATTCCTTTTTTTAATGCCATATCCAAATAAAACGCTGAGGCATATCCAATGCAAATACAAAGAATTGAGAAGAAAGCTAGCCATTTAGATGACTTTGGTTCCGCTTTTGGTTTTTCTTCAGATTTCATGAGTTCAATTAGCTGTGATACCTTCATTACTCGTACAGTGAAAAAAGAGACAAGTATAAATAAAATAAAAAACATAAGAGATGTCACTAAAATTGCATTAGTAGGAAAATGAAATGGAAGCCCACCTTTTAACAGGAAAAGGGAACCACTTATCAGTAAGATTAATTTTCCAAAAACTAATCCAAGTCCAATCCCAACAATAATTGCAGAACATCCAATTAACATATTTTCCATGAAAATTAGCTTTTTTAATTGTGCGTTAGACATGCCATGGAGTAATAAAATCCCAAATTCCTTTTTCCTTGTTTTTAAAAACATAGTAATAGAATAGAGAATGAAAAAGAAGGAGAAAAATATAATTAGATATTGAGCAATTTTAAATCCTTTTGTACTTAAAGAACTCATGGTTTCACTGGTCGATACAAGATTTCCAGTGAAATTAGGATGAAATGCAAGCAATTCAAAAGTAAATAGAATCATCACGGCAAATGTACTACTCAAAAAATGTCCAAGGTATAATCGTTTATTACGAGTGACATTATTATATACAAGTTGACGAAAATTCATGTTAATTACCTCCTAGTAAAGATAGTACATCTGTAATATCTTTGTGAAATTTTGAACGATTGTCATCGCAATAAATTTCATTATAAAAAGATCCATCTGTAATGAAGATTACTCGATCACAGTAACTCGCAGCTACGGGATCATGTGTCACTAGCATCATAGTTACTTGTTGATCTTGATTTAATTTCTTTAGGAGTTCCATCACATCATTTGCCGCTTTTGAATCTAAATTTCCTGTTGGTTCATCTGCTAATATTAATTGAGGAGAATGAATAAGGGCACGAGCAATGGCGGTTCGTTGAGCTTGTCCTCCTGAAATTTCATAGGTTCTTTTATTTAAAATCTGTTCAATCCCTAGTTTTTTGGAAAGGACTTCTACTTTGTTGTTCATTTCATTCAAACTTACATTATCTAATGTAAGTGGTAAAACAATATTCTCTTTTACAGTTAGCGTATTCATAAGGTTAAAGGATTGAAAGACAAACCCTAGTTCACGGCGTCTAAATAATGCTAAATCATTAGAAGATAAACAATGGGGATTTTTTTCGTTAATAAATACTTCTCCTGATGTGGGTGCATCAATAGTAGAAATCATATTCAGTAAAGTTGATTTGCCACTGCCTGATGCTCCCATAATTCCTACAAATTCTCCTTTTTGTATTGTCAAATCAATATTGGAAAGAGCTTTATAAGATACTTTTCCTGTATTATAAATTTTACTTAAGTTACGGACTGTTAATATACTCATAGTTGTTATCTCCTATTCTTTTATTGGCTATATATAATTTAATCTAAAGCATTATAGTCCTCATATTGAATTGTCTTACATTTACCTTACAAGCATGTAAGAATTCTATCTTTTAAGAAAATTATTTTAGAGGAGGTTAAAGATTTAACTCAACATATTTACAGTGTATAACGCCTATTAAATTAAAGGAAGGAACCTATTAAATTTCCTAATAGGCTCCTTTTTTTAAGGCGAAAATTTCAAATATAGAGTTATACTTCAAATCGTTTGCGTTTTCATACAAATTTTATAAAGTTAAAAATTTCTTGTTTTATTTTAGCTTTATATTGATAAGATACTAGCATCCAATTTTTTTATGATTCAATCCAGGATAAAATATCTACTACCGTTTGATAGGCAGTGCATAATGACCAAAAGATAAATCCAGCAAGGCACTTGCTTCTTGACGCAGTAACAGATCTTTCGGACGGAACATAAAGGACCCATCAGCATTGATGGAAGTATCAGGGTCTAGAATTCCTTGGGAGGCAAGTGCCTGAATCGATTGGACTGCCCAGTCGTCTGCGGCATCAAGTAATTTAACTTTAATAGCTTTATCAGGTTGAATCGGTTTCAAGTCTTGAATTTGCTTAACGTTTTGAATCATGGTTGCTGCGACCTGTCGGGTAATTGGAGTAGCATGATTATACTCTGGAATTCCATTCATCATTTTTTCCCTTGCCTCCTTGGATTCGTCTGGAAAACCGTTCCATCCGTGAGCAAGTAACAGCATATCCGCAAATTCTCCTTGTGTCATGGTGTCCATCGGATTAAATAGATTATCTGTTTTAGCACTCATAATATTTAGAGCATGAAGATTATCAATGTGATTTCTATATTTACTCTTTACTGGCACGTCATCAAACGGTGATTTGTTGTTAATTTTCTGAGCATCTGCTACAAAATCAAGGCTTTTAGGAGAGGTGTAGTGAAAATATGTAATTTCTCCTGCTGAATTCTTTTTGAAAGCGACTTTATTGCCTTCTGAATCCTCAAATAACAATGGATGAATCATTTTGAGAACTTGTTTTCCCGTTGTTCCACCCTCCATAATCAAATTCCCATTTTCATAAGTAAAATGAGTGCGAATGGCAGCGAAACGCGTATTCTGGAATAAACCCAAGTATTTATGAGCCTCTTTTTCCTCTAACGGGAGATAACTTGTTTTTACTTCATTCTTCTTAGCGGGGAAATAGTGATCCATGAGAGCTTCATATATGTCTATACTCATCATTGAATCATTATTGTAAGACATGAAGAATGCTGTTTTTTGTTCAGGCACTAAAATCAGCAGTGATTGATGCCCAGGCATACTTCCACCTTTCATTACAACATGTTGACCGTTAGCAAATTTATTAAAAGGCGTTTCAAATCCAATTGTCGCAACAGGGACTGTCTTATCATCAAAAACTTGATAGGCATGCATCATATCTATGCCTTTTTTACTTACAATTTCTTTGTCTTTAAACGTTCCTTTCTGTAGTTGCATAATCATGTATTTTGACATGTCTTCCGCAGTAGATAAAATGCCTCCTTGTGGTGTATCACTTAAACCGCTCCCACTTGTTGGAATCGGATCACCTGTGGGACCATAATGTGTAGCCATTCTTTTGAGAAGGTCAGGCGTAAAACTCATACTCGTAGATTCCATATCTAATGGTTTGAAAATATTTTTTTCCATATATTTCGAGAAAGGGGTGTTAGTAGCATTTTCTACTGCAAACCCTGCGAGCGCAAATGAGACGTTATCATACGTATAAGCTTCCCCTGGTGGCCGTATCACCGTTGGCATATGCTTAGAGAAAAATTCTTTCATTGGTATACTATTATGAACGTATTCGGGTCCAGTTATATTTGTGAGGTCCGGAAAATCTACCCCGCTAGTATAAGTAAGCATATCAAACAGGGTGAGAGGTTTCCCTGTTTGATTAGGAATTTGTAATCCACCAAGGTATTTTTGTACATCTTGATCTAGTTTAAGCTTTCCTTTATCGACTTGCTGCATCACAGCCAAAGCAGTAAAGGTTTTTGAGACTGAAGCGATTTGAAAGACCGTGTCCTTAGTGACAGGGATTTTCTTTTCTTTATTGGCATATCCATATCCTTTATTGACAACGACCTTTCCATCATGAACGACGACAAAACTAGAACCGTTCACATTATACTTCTTCATTTTTTCTTCAAATAACGGGTCTGCAAAAGATTCTATTTCTTTTTTATTATTAGGTCCTTCCATCATTTGAATATTAGTTGAGGATGCTAATGGTTTTGATTTTTCAGCTTCTAATAATTGTTGGGAACACGCAGAAATCATTGTTGAAGAAGAAAGAAGAACTGCAACGATCCCCAGTTTGTTAATTACTTGTTTCATTTTTGTAAGCTCCTTTAATTGATTTGTTTTTTTTGTTAGCGAAACGAGTTAGCACCCGTTAGCGTATGAACAGAGTGTAGCAAGAGGCCAGTCATAGTAGGTAGTGAGTTTTTGTCATATTTATAAAGGAGAACAAAATTGAGTGGATAAGGCTGTATTAATAGTTATGTCATAAAAGTCATGACATTTTGACACTACCGTGTGTGACAGAAAAACATTTAGAATCAAGGAGCAGTTTTTAACGCATTAACAATAAATGGGGAGGGGAGACCTACATTGTGTATGTTAAAAAATATAATGAGGCGTGAAAGGGGAAATAGGCATGATTTATTTATGAAAAACAAACCAGTAATAAGAGTGGTTCTTCTAGGGTTAACATACATGCGGAAAAAGAGGGATTTATCGTTTGTTAGAATACAATTGCATTTGTGAAAAAATAATTAGCAAGATAATTACAAATGTAATATTGAACTTTTAATAGAGGTGATAGCTGTGTGCTTAGTATGAAACAGCTAATAACCATCTACACAATATGAATAGAGGAGAGGGAGAATCTTATGAAAACAAGTAGGCAAATTACGAGTGCAAGTCTATCACTTTTAATAGCTGGAAGTTCCCTGTTATACATAACACCAGCCTCAATTGTAAAAGCAGAACCCACGCAAAATGTATCTAGTTCGTTACAAACAAGTAATCAAAGTGATCGTACTTCCGTTAAGAAAGCAATACGAGATTCACTCCAACTTGGATACCCTGGAATACTCGCTCAAATTTCTAAGGGTGGTAAAAATTGGAGCTACGCCGCCGGGATAGCGGATCTGAGAACCAAGAAGCCGATGAAAACAGATTTTCGCTTTCGCATTGGCAGTACGACGAAGACATTCATTGCAACAGTTCTACTTCAATTGGCTGGAGAGAACCGCTTGAATCTAGATGACTCCATCGGAAAATGGTTGCCTGGCGTCATTCAAGGAAACGGATATGATGCTAACCAGATTACGATTCGGCAGATATTGAATCATACAAGTGGGATTGCTGAATACTTAAAGTCAAAAGACTATGATATTATGGATACAAAAAAATTGTATACGGCTGAAGAATTAGTAAAGATGGGAATTTCTCTTCCACCAGACTTTGCTCCAGGTAAGGGCTGGTCTTATTCAAACACAGGATACGTAATACTAGGTATGCTTATTGAAAAAGTAACTGGAAACAGCTATGCGGAAGAGGTTGAAAATCGGATTGTTGAACCGCTCGAATTGTCGAATACATTCCTACCTGGTAATTCAACTGTTATTCCAGGTACCAAACATGCCCGTGGATATGAAAGATATGACGGAGAAAGTGAGCTAAAAGACGTTACTTATTCTTACCCAGGTAGCTCGGATGGAGATATGATTTCTACTGCTGACGATTTAAACAAATTCTTCTCTTACTTACTCAGTGGCAAATTACTGAAGGAACAGCAACTAAAACAAATGCTTACTACAGTTCCTACAGGAATTGCTGAAATCGGCAGATATGGTCTTGGAATCTATGAAACTAAACTTCCAAACGGTGTCTCGATATGGGGACACGCAGGTGCCTCTCCAGGGTTTTCTACTTTTGCTGGAGGCACACTTGGAGGCAAGCATACATTGGCCATCAATTTGAATGGCCATAAAACTAGTCATTCTAATCCTTTTAAAAATATTTTACTTGCTGAATTTAGCAAGTAGGCAAAAAGGAAAAATAGATAAATTTTGTCATAGTTTTTATAGTTGAAAATATCCTTTTCTGGTTCAAAAAATACCTTAATTTTAAAGTTTTTTTAAAATTAAGGTAGTAAATGCTGTTAAGCTAATAAAACAAAATCCTCCGTAACATGAAAAACGTTATTCTTTCTCTAGAATCATAGGAAAGGATAACGTTTTTTTACATTTGGGGTAAAGCAGGTTCCTAATTTGATGGACATGTGGCAGTACCCTAGCCTATCAAGTTAATAGAACTGAGTTTTTCTTAAAATAAAAACCACCGAATTATAGAAGTGGTTTTGAGCGTAAGGAATTTGTAAGAAAGGAGTAAGAGAAAAGAGATTTTCATTGTGTATGATCAAAATGTAGAGAAGAACGAGAGGGGGAATAGATACTATATATTTATATAAAAACAAATTCATTAACAAAACTCTATGGAAGAAAAGAAGAAATTACAGAGGTTAACATACATCTGAAAAAGAGGAATTAATCATTTATTAGGTCAGAAAGTTGTTTGTAGAAATAATTGGTGCATAGATGATTGCAAATTCAGTGTTGACTTTTATCATTGGGAGAGTTGATAGCTGTGTGGTTAGCATATGACATAGCTATCAACCATCAATACAATTTAAATAGAGGAGAGGAATGCTTTATGAAAACAAGCAGTAAAATTACATGTGCAAGTCTATCACTTTTAATAGCTGGAAGTTCCCTGTTATACATAACACCAACATCAATTGTAAAAGCAGAACCTACGCAAAATGTATCTAGTTCGCTACAAACAAGCACTCAAAGAGAACGTAATTCCGTCAAAGAGGCAATGCGGGATACATTGCAACTTGGATATCCTGGAATACTTGCTAAAACTTCTGAGGGTGGAAAAACATGGAGTTATGCCGCTGGGTTAGCGGACCTGAGCACCAAGAAACCAATGAAAACAGATTTTCGCTTTCGCATTGGTAGTGTAACGAAGACGTTCATTGCAACAGTTCTACTTCAATTATCTGGAGAGAACCGTTTGAATCTAGACGACTCCATTGAAAAATGGTTGCCTGGTGTTATTCAAGGAAACGGATATGATGGTAACCAGATTACAATCCGGCAAATATTGAATCATACAAGTGGTATTGCTGACTATACAAATTCAAAAGACTTTGATATTACGGATACAAAAAAATCGTATACGGCTGAAGAATTCGTCAAAATGGGGATTTCACTTCCCCCAGACTTTGCCCCAGGAAAGGGTTGGTCTTATTCAAATACAGGATACGTATTACTGGGGATTCTTATTGAAAAAGTAACTGGCAACAGTTATGCCGAAGAGGTTGAAAATCGGATTATTGAACCGCTTGATTTGTCAAATACATTCCTACCTGGCAATTCAAGCGTGATTCCAGGCACCAAGCATGCCCGTGGCTATTTCCAATTAGACGGAGCAAGTGAGCTAAAAGACGTTACTTATATTAACCCAGGTAGCTCGGACGGAGATATCATTTCTACTGCTGATGACTTAAACAAATTCTTCTCTTACTTACTAGGTGGCAAATTACTGAAGGAACAGCAATTAAAACAAATGCTTACTACAGTTCCTACAAATAGAGAGGGAACCGGATATGGTCTTGGAATCTATGAAACTAAGCTTCCGAACGGTGACTCGGTATGGGGACACAGGGGGGTCGTTCCAGGGTTTACCACTTTTGCTGGTGGCACACTTGGAGGTAAGCATACATTGGCCGTCAATTTGAACAGTTTTAAAGCTGATAGTCCTGATCCATTTAAAAGTATTTTACTTGCTGAATTTAGCAAGTAGGTAAAAAGGAAAACCAGATAAAAAGTGAGTTTTAGGAATTAGAATAAATGTATCTTAACAGTAATAGGGGGGTTAATAGTTTAAACTGGGATCCTTAGAGCATGTCAAAAAACTAATAAGTAAGTATTTCAGGAGGGTTTTATGAAAAAGAAAATGATTATTGCAATTGTTGCTTCTGCTATAACAATGACTCATTTTGTAGGAAATACTTATGCAGATTCGAAAACAGAGGTTTCTGTTACGGCTCCCTACAATACAAATCAAATAGCGAAATGGTTAGAAGCACATGCAAAGCCTTTAAAAACAACTAATCCAACTGCATCTCTCAATGATTTGAAACCACTTAAGGATATGGTAGGTTCAGCTTCAATTGTAGGTTTAGGTGAAGCTACGCATGGGGCTCATGAAGTTTTTACGATGAAACACCGTATTGTTAATTATTTAGTATCTGAAAAGGGCTTTACCAATCTAGTTTTAGAAGAGGGATGGGATAGGGCCTTGGAACTTGATCGATATGTTCTTACTGGTAAGGGAAACCCAAGCCAACATCTATCACCTACATTTAAGACGAAAGAAATGCTAGCTTTACTTGATTGGATTCGGCAATATAATGCTAATCCAAAACATAAATCGAAAGTACGTATCATCGGGATGGACATTCAATCAGTAAACGAGAATGTTTATAATAATATAATAGAATATATTAAAGCGAACAATTCAAAACTGTTGCCTAGAGTAGAAGAGAAGATAAAAGGTCTTATTCCTGTAACAAAGGATATGAATACTTTTGAAAGCCTTACGAAAGAAGAAAAAGAAAAGTATGTTTTAGATGCTAAACAAATTAGTGCTTTATTAGAGGAAAATAAAAGCTATTTAAATGGAAAATCTAAAGAGTTTGCATGGATAAAGCAAAATGCTCGTATTATTGAACAGTTTACTACAATGTTAGCGACACCTCCTGATAAACCATCAGATTTTTATTTGAAACATGATATTGCAATGTATGAAAATGCGAAGTGGACTGAAGAACATTTAGGAAAAACGATTGTATGGGGACATAATGGACACGTTTCGAAAACAAATATGCTTCCTTTTATATATCCTAAAGTAGCTGGGCAGCATTTAGCAGAATATTATGGAAAACGGTACGTATCTATTGGAACGTCAGTTTATGAAGGGCAATATAATGTCAAGAATAGCGATGGTGAATTTGGCCCCTATGGAACATTAAAATCGGATGATTCAAGCAGTTATAACTACATCTTTGGACAAGTTAAAAAAGATCAATTTTTTATTGATTTACGTAAGGCAAACGGCGTGACAAAAACTTGGTTAAACGAACAACATCCAATTTTCGCTGGAATAACTACCGAAGGGCCTGATATACCAAAAACTGTTGATATATCATTAGGTAAAGCGTTTGATATACTTGTTCAAATTCAAAAAGTGAGTCCATCTCAACTACATCAATAAATTTGTAATAATGTGGCTCAACGAAGTGTAGTATTGATGATAGTGTTAAGTGTCAATAGTGTTGTTTAGAAATGTCAGTTAGGTTATTTTATTAAAGGATTATTAGATGAAATAAATGTTTTCAAATTAGAGACGATGTGGGATAGAAGCACATTAACATTAAGTTAACAAAATAAAATTCTCCCTAATTAGATAAAATGAGGAACTAAGGAATTTATCCCACATTAACGGACAATAAGAGCTCAACCTCAAAATGCAGCGAAAACAAAGAAGTTAGGCTGGGTGGGTTGCCCGTAAAAAACTGATTGGTGAGGGCTGATTAAAGTTTACTTTATACGTGTGATGAACTAAATTAAGAAATTGATTAGGGTACGTCGTTTCTTTTAGGAATCCTTATTATAAGGATTCCTTTTTTGTACCAAAAAATTTGCAAAGAAAAAAGATAAGATTGGGAACACAATCTTATCTTTAACATAAAGAATTAGCGTATGAACAGAGTATAACAAGCGGCGAGTCATAGTCGATAGTAAACTTCTGTCATGTTTATAAAGAACAACAAAAATTGAGTAAATAAGGCTGTATTGATGGTTATGTCATACAAACCGTGACATTTTGACACTAACGTATGTGACAGAAAAATACTTAGGATTAAAAAAGTAGTTTTTAACACATTAGCAATGAATGAGGAGGAGAGATTTTAATGATAAAAGCATCAGCTCAAAAAACTTTGCAAGATTTTTATTTCTTGTTATTTACCTTTGTATCCGGTTTTTTTTACTTTTGTTTCTATCTGGTCAGCATTACATTTGCATTAGTAATGACGATTATTTTTTGGGGTATTCCCTTATTAGCGTGGGTACTACAAACAACTCACACGTTTGTTCAGTATGAACGCATTCAAACGAAGGTTTATACAGATATATCGATAGATTTATTCGAACCAAGAAAAAAAGAGGAAGGAGATAAATGGATTAAAGCGATAGATACAATCCTCAATAATAGCAACTGGAGGGCTATTTTTTGGCTCATCCAAAAATTTTTTGTCGGAATAATGAGTCTTATATGTGCTGTTTTACTGTATGTAATGCCACTAGTATGTATCGTTACCCCCTTACTTTTTCAATATTTTAATATATACTTATTGGGCATTGCAGTGAATTCATTGGAGACAGCAATTTTTGTCATGATTGTTGGTTTCATTCTCATCTGGATACATAATCTTATTGGAAACGACTTAGTTCGAATTATTGGAATGTACACGCGTTTCATGTTTAAAGCTATAAAGGAGTGATAATTTGTTTAAGACTTTAAAACTATGGTTTTGGTATGATTGGGCCTTGCTTTGTATACGCTTTATTGTTTGGCTATCATTAATATCAACGACTATCCAACAACAAGATCATTTAACAGTACCACTTTGGATCATAATCCTTTGGGAAGTCGTTTCATTTTCAGTACCTTGGATTTGTTTAATGTTCAGCTATCGCTATTATTTATTTACTGAAATAATATTATTTGGCGGAGTTTGTTTCTATTTAACTTTATTATTTCCGTTAGCGTATCTTGCTTTTTTAATGCCAACTTTTATGATTGCGGCAAATAGCGTTCATAAATCTTACCGCTGGTCGGGTCCTATCACAATTATTTTGTTCCCGTTGCTCATTGCGATATTTTCTAAAGTGACAGATTTATGGGTAATCATCCTACAACTCAGTTTAGCTTTTGCTATGGGCTCTTTTTTTCGTTTACTGGCTATTAATTACCGTCAAAGTGAAATTATTCGGAACCAGAAACATGTATTGGAACAGTACGTATCCCAAGTTGAGCGGATTACATTACTGGAGGAACGTGATAGGCTCTCAAAAGACTTACACGATACGATGGGACATTCCTATACTTCAATTATTATGGGGATGGAAACATTGCGTATGGAATTAAAGTCTAAAGAAGGAGAGCAGCAGCTAGATTCATTATTACAATTGGCCCGTAACAGTATGGAAGAAGTAAGACTGTATTTACACCAATTAGATTTATCACAAGAGTCGCTTCCCTTAGCTACCACACTACAACAATTGACAGAGGAATTTAAGAAACATGCAAAAGTAAATGTACGTACTCGAATAATAGGGGAAGAGTATATGGTCTCCAAACAATCAAAAATGACACTATATCGGAGCTTACAGGAATCACTAACAAATGCTGTTCGCCATGGGCATTCCACAGAAATCATTGTGTCACTTCATTTTGAACCACAACAGATAAGATTGGATGTACAGGATAATGGCTGTGGGGTAGAAGAGTGGAAGGATGGCTTTGGATTAACTGCAATGAAAGAGCGTGTAAGTCAGTCACAAGGAAGAGTCATTGTTTATTCCAAAAAAGGGGAAGGGACATTAATTTCATGTGTTTTACCGAAACAAGTACAATTGGCTAACGAACAAATTCGTCTGTGTATTGTCGATGATCATTCTTTTATCCGAGAAAGTCTTCATACAATTTTGAGTGGACTGGAGGATTTACAAGTAGTGGGAATGGCTGAAGATGGAGAACGGGCTTTGGAATTGTGCGAGAGACTAAAACCAGATGTAGTATTAATGGATTTAGAGATGCCAAATCTGGATGGAATTCATGCAACTAAAATGATTAAGAAAAAATGGCCGGACATTCGTGTACTCATTCTGTCAACCTTCCAGAATACAGAAAGGGCAAAAGAAATCATACGAAATGGTGCGGATGGATATGTATTGAAATCCATAGATTCGCGTGAACTAGCTGAATCAATTCGTCTAGTCTATCGAGGAGGCGCGATGATTACTCATGACTTGTTCCATAGGATGTGGGAAGAAAATGAAGAAACAGGATTATTTGAATCACGATCAGATGGAATAGAGTATGGCTTGACGAAACGAGAATTAGAGATTTTGGAACTATTATCACAAGGAAGCCGTTATAAAACAATAGCTTCGACACTTTACTTGTCAAACGGAACAGTAAGAAATTACGCCTCCAATCTCTATGAGAAGCTAGGAGTTAAAAATCGAGAAGAAGCAGTACAAAAGGCAAAAGATATAGGATTACTTTCATGACTCTTCCACTTGAACTAGTTAGCTGAAGTTAATGGGGAACTTACAGATGATGCAGGACATCACTACCCAATCCCACATTTGAAACTACAATGAAAAATAAAGATTTGGAACGCCTCTACTTTTTTGTGAGCAAAGTTGTTTAAAAAGGTTATTTGAATTCTCATATCGAAAAAGTAAAACACTATAGACGAAGACTATAAAATTTGTAGACTATAACTAAATTTGAAACAAGGTTTAAGGTAGATGAATGTTTTATTGAAACCTATCTTTACAGAGGACTGGTAAATAGTTTTCATATTCGTTAGTACATCGGTTCTAAATCTAAAAGTAAAATAGGTATTTGGATCAATAACATCTTTGATTTAGATGTTATTGACCCAATTTAGAAAAGATCTATTAAGTTGCCATGAGTAATTTTAGAATTGAAAGAGGGAATTTCGTAAATTCGGGGATAATAGTACTCTCTAAATTAAAGCTCTCTATAAAGAGAAGAATTTAGAAACTAAAGAAATCAGTGTGACGGTGCTTGATTGTAGTCAAATATAAAATATGTTGTTTTGAGTTGAAGTAAGATGTGTAATTGAAAAAGATAACAGGATAATATATTTCTAATCATTTAAAGGGAAGGGGATGTGATTGAGGTGAATAATACATATAATGAAAAGACGCATACATTGATTAAACAATTATTAAAAAAGTTTTCACCAAAAGTTCCTGGCTTTGCATATATTGCTAGTTTTGATAGCGGAGTAACGTATAAAGGTGCAGTTGGCTTAGCTTCTATAGAGAAAAATCTACCCATAACTACCAATACCGTTTTTAATATAGCCTCAGTTTCTAAACAATTCACAGCATTTTCTATATTACTCTTAGAACAAGAGAGGAAATTGAGTTTAGATAATTCAATTGTAAAATTTGTCCCTTCTATAGGTGCATATGCTGAACCTGTAACATTGAGACATCTAATTCATCACACTGGTGGACTAGTTGATTATATGGAATTGGCTCAAGCAGAAAATATTAAATTTACTGATATATTAACTGTGGAAGAATCGCTAAAGCACCTTAAAAATCATCAAATTGCAAGATTCCCAATTGGCACAAAATTTGAGTATAGCAATACAGGATATTTTTTATTGTCACTAGTGGTAGAGAAGGTAAGTGGCAAGTCCCTACGTCAGTTTGCAAAGGAACGTATTTTTGATCCTTTACACATGAAAGACACAACGATTGTGGATTGCTACCCAACAGCTATTTCAATTGCTAAAGGGTATTCAAAGAATGAACAAGGAGCATATATGGTCTATGAAAGCCCTTGGGAACATACAGGGGATGGAGCAGTTCATACAAATGTTGAAAATCTTGTAAGATGGGGAGAAAATTTAACTACAGGCACCGTTGGTGGAAAAGAACTTGTTAAAAGAATGAGCAAAATAGGCCCGAAATTTTCTCCAGCTGGAGATACGATTATTGAAAACGAAGATTATGCTTTTGGGCTGAGAGTTGCAGAAGGTTTTAAGTGTCGATACTTGGAGCATTCAGGAAGCTGGGCAGGTTACCGTTCTCACTTTATGCGGTTTCCAGGAGAATATTTGTCTGTTGTAGTACTAAGTAACTATGATGGATTTGACTCTAAAAAATATGCTAATAAAATAGCAGAAATTGTTTTAGAAAAGTAAAAGATAGGGCGTAGAAGACAGTATCTAGATTTGGTTAAGCTCACGTTGTTTTAGGTTTAATTGATTAATTATGTTTCTAGTCATTGACGGTAGACAGACGCATAGTATAGGGGCTACGTTAAAAGAGTGTCAAGATATTTTATATGAAAAAGGTGCTATAAATGCAATAGCAATGGATGGAGGTTCTTCTGCTACGCTATATTTAGGGGGAAAGGTTATAAATTCACCTTCTACATTATCACATGAAGATTGTTATTTAACGAATGCTTGGGTGGTAACAGCAAATCCAAAACAAAAAATAAAGATGACATAGATGGGGAAAAAGTAAACCCTAAAACATTAGATAAATTTGATACGAATATTTCAAATGTATAATGACAAGGAACATCCATTAGTGATCCATTTTTTGTATGCTTAATTAGGGTATAAGCTAATTTTTATTAATTCCACAATTACATCGGGTTTAAGTCAAATACAAAAGCAAGGGAATAAAATTTCCCCTTGCTTTTACGTTATTTGATTGGAATTACATTTAATTAGTCCCAAATTCTTTCTACATATTCTGGATGATCGATAAAAGGATTACGATTGTGTTGGAATTTTTCAAAAATCATATTATTTCTTTTTCTTTCCATATCATCAACTGGATCTTGTTGGTGCCATTGTAGTAGAGTTGATAGTTTCCCGTGATTTGGATTATCTGTGTCTACATCATTTACTAATTTTAAATCGGGTCCACCTTCCCCTTCATAACGAACATCCATATAAAACAGCGTTCTTGCAATATCTCCCTTAATCTCATCTCGTGGTTCCCACGAATCCCCGTCAACGCAAGTATCAGGTGCTTTTTGCGCTGCTCCTAAATCTGTCCCCTTACAAGATGCGTTTGGATTATTCACATGACCATCATCCCAATCAAAATCTAAATTACCTCTTCTAGCATTTACCCATTTATTTTCTGGTCTTATATTGTGTAAGTCGGTTCTAATTGTTCTATTATCGTCAAAATGGGATTGGGCCCAAACATGTTCGCGATTCCAACAAGGTTCATTACCACAAAAACTATTTTTGTTCATGGAACCACCTTTATAAAACAGTAAAACATTATCTGGATTGTTCGGGTCTTGATCGATTTCTTTTAAAGCGCTTCGAGTATCATCATATGTTAAAACATTCTGTTTTTTTATTATTTCATGTAAAGAAGCTTTTAGTTCTTTCCCTGATTGAGTCGTTATACTTTCATAGTAGTCATGTGCTGTTGCATTGAGACGGGAATTATTATTTGTGTTCCCCTCATTTTCATAAGATAATGGGACATTTCTTACTTTATGATTATTATTACTCATATTTTCTTTTTTAAGTTCAGATTGCTTTGTTTCATTCGCACCGCACCCGGATAGGGCTATAAGTAAAATCATAAATATTAAATTGAACTTGCTTAATATTGTATTAAACTTTTGCATCTAACAATTCTCCTTTTTATTTTTTCTTTAAAACAAACTTATTATTTGTGTTTGTACAATTTCTTTATACATTATATTTTTAAGAATGAATTTAAAATATTGGGAGTATTTCTTTGTTTATTTATCAAGTTATTTCTAGTGTATTTTAAATAACAATGACTAATAATAGCGATTGAATAATTCTAAAAAAGACTTGCTTAATATATGTCATTAGAAAAGTATGGAGTTTAAAAGGAAAGCTGTATTTATATTATTTCAATCTCGATTATGGTATACAGTTATTGGAACAGGTCAGTTTACTAAACATGTTAAAGGTTGTAATTATCTAACTGATTGTGAATAACTTTTTTATTTAATATCAGTTCTCTTTAATACACACATATATATTGTATAATCTAAATATTATGTATATTATTTACTCTAAGTTAAGTAGGCTTTAAAAAATAATTGTTAGAGTTTTTATAGTAGGTTTTGGAACAAGGCTTTAATAATATTCACCTTTTGCTGAGTCTTGTATATCATCAATTCTTAATTTCATACCCAAAGCTCTTTCATACCTTGAAATTATACGTATATGAAAGGGAAAGGTATAAAGTATGAATAAAAAGTTAAACAATAATTGATATTCAAATTAAAAAGGAGACTTAAAAATGCCCATAATTAAAGTTGTTAGTTTTAATATTGAATGGATGAATGATTGGTTCACAAATGATGGAGATATCGTTGCCTTTAGTGAAAACTTTACTAGAGAAGGACATACAAGTAATACCAAAGAAACCGCTAGGCGTGCAGCAGATACTATAAAGGAAATTGATCCAGATATTCTAGCTATACAGGAAGGGCCTAGTCGTCCTGAAGAATTGGCCCTCTTTATACAAGAATACCTCTCTGAGCATGGAACGCCAATTTACAAGTTTATCCTTAACGATTCAGGGCAGCAACAAAAAACGGCAGTACTTTATAAGCCAAATGCTGTTGATTCTTTAAAACTAACACCTAGTACTAATATTTCAAACTTAATTGAAGAATGGATGGCAGATGTTGATGGTGATGAACATTTGGAACCATACCAGTTTACTCGTTTACCGCTCGTTATAGATGCTCAAATTGGAGAGGATTCTTTACAAATTATAGTACTTCACACAAAGTCCAATTTTGTAAATAAAGGAAAAGATTTGTGGAGTAATCTAGCAACTCGACAAGAATATGTTAAAGCAGCTCTTAAAAACCGGAGGCGAAATTCCGCAGAGTCAATGAGAGTTAGAGATTATATAAATAAAGTTTTGCTATCTAATTTAGCAGAAAAAATAATTATTCTTGGAGACCTAAATGATGGACCAGGTATGGATTATTTTGAAAAGAACTATTTATCACATAATACTGTTGATGTATTAGTAGGGTCTGCATTTGAACCTGAGATGATGTTTCACCATGCTCAACACGATGTGAAAAATTCAAACCGCTATAGTGCTGTTTTTGATGATTTCGTTAGAGGTGAAGATAATAAGCATATACTTCTAGATCATATCTTACTTTCCCCTGGTCTTTCAGTTACTAGTGGACTTAGAAGGGTGCCTAATTCTGGCGCTATTCACCATGTCGAGTATGATAATCATACCGTAAATCATGGTATTTTCCGAGAAAATCGACCAAGCGATCACAGGCCAGTAAGTGTAATCCTTGAATACTAACTCCAATCATAGAATTTTAACACATAGTATAACTTCTATCTTTAAAATTTAAGTTAAAGGGAACCGCTATTTTAAACACTAAATTTTTAAGGGATTTGTATATGTTTAATTGATTCAACTAGCCCCTTCTCGTATAAAATTTCTTGGAGTTAGAGAATCTATAAAAGAATGAAGCCTGTTTGCTTATTATCTAATCATTGTTATATAAGGTCTTTTTATAATAAAATAGAAATTTTTTATGAGTTTTTCTAAATAGCATAAAGGTTATTAATTTTAAAAGGAGGTTAATTATGAAGCAAATGAGCTTAATTCCATTTGAAGTTCAGTCAATGGTTAAAAATACTTACGAAATACCATTTGGTGTGAAGATGATAGGAGCACCAGAATTTTGGGAAGAGAGTGATAGGGGAAGAGGTATTGTTATAGCAGTTCTTGATAGTGGTTGTGATATAAACCATCCTGACTTAAAAGAAAGAATTATAGGAGGAGCAGATTTTACAAGTGATAATCACCAAGATTTAACAGATATAAAAAATTAAAAAAACGTAGCTGATATTTTAGGACATGGTACTCATGTAGCTGGGACAATTGCAGCTACTATTAACGGGAGTGGTGTGGTTGGAGTAGCACCAGAGGCAAAGTTATTAATATGTAAAGTATTGAAGCGTGTAGAAGAGGTGGGGCCAGGAGATTCAAAATTTAGAGCGGATTATCCAAATATTATTAAGGCGATTAATGAGTGTATTAAATGAAGAGGACCAAATCAAGAGCGTGTCCGAATTATCTCGATGTCTTTAAGTGGTAAAGAAGAGGATTTAGAACTACACAAATGTATAAAAAAAGCCGTTCTAAATGATATTTTAGTTATATGTGCAGCCGGTAATAAAGGGGATGATAATGAACATACAAAAGAAGTGGGGTATCCAGCATATTATCCTGAGGTAGTATGCGTAGGGGCAGTGAATATGTACAAAAAACTATCTCAATTTACTAACACTCATGATGAAGTTGATTTAGTAGCACCAGGAGAAGAAATTTTATCTACTTATACAAATGATAAAGGATACGCTGTATTAAGAGGAACTTCTATGGCAACACCGCATGTCGCAGGAGCAGCAGCACTACTCTTAAAACATCATGAGAAGAAATTTAATAAAAAGCTTACTGAGCCTGAGTTATTTACTGAGTTAATAAAACACACTAAATCAATTGGTTATAGTAAATATGGGGAAGGTCATGGATTATTAGATTTAAAAGGTAATGATTAATAGCATCTACTGTATTAGAATTCTTTAAAATGAAAATAATGCTATTTTATTATGATTAGATAAGGTGAATGATAATATGTTAAAGAAAAAAAAGTACGAAATAAAATTTTTTCTCGATATTCATCGAGTATTAAATGAAAAATATAAATTGAAACCGGAAATAATAGACGAGTTTAGTATAGACATAAAAGATATTGATGAAAAAACTATTCAATTTATTGATACAAACAAAAGAGAACTGTATAAAAATGGATGGATATTGCGAAATCGGATAAAAAGAGAAAATAGTACATATGAATTGACATATAAAAAGAGGTATAAAATTCTCAATAATAATATAGAAGCTGAAGTAGAAATTGCAAAAAAAGCTGGATTTGGTACAGATGAGCAAGAGTTTCAAGTTGAAATCGATTGGGGATACACTGAAAAAGTATTAAATATTGTATATAAGCCAGAAGAATTTCAATTACCTAACTCAGAAGCTTCTTCTGTAGAAATATTACAAGAATTATTTTTAAAGAATGGTCCAGAAATATTTCTTAAATGGGGAAAGGAGTTAATTGAACAAACAATTAATTATGGTCCTGTTTATTCGCAAAAATATACTGGCAATTTTAAAGAAAGAGAAATATTTATAGAAATTTGGTCAATGCCTGAATGTAAGGAACCGATTTTAGAGATTTCTTTAGAGAAATTTAAAGATGAAGAAAAAGACAAAGCTGATCAATATCATGACGAGCTAAAAGAATTATTAAATAACAAAGAATGGATAATAACGAGAGATTTTTCAAAAACAGATTGGGTAATGAATAAGTGTGAATGAACTGAAAATTAGATGTTGTAGTACAAAATCTAATTTTCTCAGGAAGTAAATATGATGTTTCACTATAATGATAACATAGATTCTGAAACATAACTTAAGGCGGATTTACTTATAATACTGTACCTGTTAACTTAAAAAACATTATAATATTTTATTTCTACAAACAGAAAGAGGTAGTTTATTATGAAAATTAATGATAACTCAGATTTACCACCTATTTTGTATGCAGAAGCTTCTGTGCATTCCATTGGTGGTGAATCGATATTTACTACAACTAAAAGTATTACAAGTAAAACAGTTGAGCAGTTTTACTCTAAAGACAACATGATTCATAAATCTGTAGAAAAATTAAAAGCGAATGGATTCCAAGTACTGCATGTGGGACAAACATCTATTTCAATCGCAGCTTCTCCTAAAGTTTTCGAAAATGTTTTTCATACTAAAATTGTTATGAAGGAACTTGAAGTACAGGGTATACCAGGGAAAACATCCACAACAATTCTTGATTCAACAAACTCAAACATACAGGGGTTAATTGATACAAGTAATAGTGAGTTTGCAGATGTTTTAGAAGGAATCGCAATTAGCGAAAAAGCTTTTTTACATTCTCCTGCTAGTGCAGCCTTAGAAGATACTTCAGTAAATACACCGGGTCGATTAGCTCCTAATCCGCCCCAAAAAGATTATTATCATTTAAAGCCACCCGAAGATTTAGCTAAGCTTCTTTTAGCAGAGCGAGCACACCAAAAAGGAATAACAGGAAAAGGCATAAAGATTGTAATGGTTGATACTGGTTTCTTTAGACATCCCTTTTTCACTAAAAGACAATATCATATAAATCCAGTTATTCTTGGACCTGAGACGACAGAGCCAATTCATGATGAAAGAGGTCATGGAACGGGCGAAGCTGCTAATGTATTTTCATTAGCACCGGATATAGATTTTACGATGATAAAAATGAACAAATTTAATACAACGGGTGCTTTTGAATTAGCAGTAGCACAAAATCCTGATATTATTACCTGTAGTTGGGGGCTAACTACCCCACCAAATCAATTGACAGCTTCCCAATTAACATTAGCAGCAGCAATAGCCAATGCGGTCCATAAAGGTATTACTGTTGTATTTGCAAGCGGTAATGGAGGTGAACCTTTTCCTGGCATGCATCCAGATGTTATTTCTGTAGGAGGAGTTTTTGTTGATAGAAATGGATCTATGGAGGCAACTGAATTTGTGAGTGGTTATAAAAGTACATTTACACCATATAATAACCGTCTAGTTCCTGATATATGTGGTCTGTCTGGCCTTCCTCCTATGGCAGATTATATAATGCTTCCAGTAGAACCAGGAGATTGGTATGATAAATTCGCTTATGCCTCCGGACAAAAACATCCTAATGGTGATGAGACTTCACCAATTGATGGATGGGCAGCTTTTAGTGGTACATCAGCTGCTGCACCACAAATAGCTGGTGTATGTGCATTATTAAAACAAGCGAATAGCCGACTTAGTCATTTCCAAATACGGGATATATTAAAAAAGACTGCAAGAGATGTAACAAAAGGTCAGTCGCAACAAAAGAATCCTGCTCATCAAGGTCCCGATCTTGCAACAGGGTTTGGTCTAGTTGATGCTTCTAGAGCAGTTGATGAAGCAATTAAGATGTCGTAAAGATGAAGAAACTCTCCAATCTAAGAAGAATTTCTTCATCTTTATAATCGCTTCACCATGGAACTACCATAGTCACTTACCAATAATCGGAATGTATCTCTAATGATTCCATCATCAACTTTAACTTTTTTAAATTATATAGTCTTTTTTACAGTTATCTATTTGACGCGGGAAGACCAACAAGTCTAGCCAAAATCAAGTGGATTTCATTCATCAACTGTTCGGTCTAACAGCATAAATGCAGTCCGATGGCGATAAGAATTAAATCAAACCCCAATCCTCCGTTACCGGACTTGATCGGGGTTTGATTTTACATGGTCTTTTTTACGCAAGTAATCTGTTCGATAGGCAAACTTATTCAGAATCCCTTAAAACTTGGAAGAAGGGCATAAAGCTGCTTTAATTTTTCCACATCATGCTCAAACCAATTGCGGATCCATTTGCAGTATCCAAGAATTATAGTGTCCTCTTTTTGCCCCGCATTCATGACTTGCGCGATTGAATGTGCCGCCATCATCCCTGACATGATTGCTTTGAGGACACCGTGGGAAGAAGCGGGGTCTAGTACAGCTGCAGCGTCTCCAACTAAAAAGTATCCAGCCCCTCCAGGTTGACTAATTGCTCGCCATGTAACATCAGCGCCATTCGGTTTACCCATAGGTTTCAGCCCTTGAAATTCTTCAGGAATCCAATCCCTTTTCAATGCTACATTGTCAAAAGATAATGCCGTCCATTGGTACACATTTGGACGCACTCTGGCAGTCCAAGACCATCCATTATCGTGTGCTATAATAGCTGGCGATGCATCTCGCGCGGGACATGTCCCTGTAGCATAACCGAATCGGGCAATAAGACAAGGAGAGTAGGTATTGATTTTCAAATTCAATTTCTGCGCTAGCCATTGTCGCCTACCTGTCGCATCTATTAGAAATGAAGATTGAAGCTCCCCATCAGAAGTTACTACTCCTGAAACACGGTTATGAGTAACAATCGGGCGTAAAGCACGGCAAGGTTGACGTACGTCAACACCTAGCGAGATAGCTCGATGCAGTAGCATTGCGTCAAAATCGGCGCGCCAAGCTTGAAAACCCATCCATTGCCCAGACTCGTCCGAACCGAATGGGACAAAGTGACGCTTTCCGTCCCATTGAACCCAATTTCCCTCATGTCGTAGGAATCCCGCTTTATTAAACTCTTCTGTGACACCCAATTGCTGTAAAAGGGGTTCAATTCCAGGGTGAAGTGTTTCCCCAGGACGATTGCGAGGAAACTGCTCTCCTTCAATCATAATTACCTTCAAGCCCCTCTGAGCACAAGTTATGGCTGTAGCTGTGCCAGCAGGTCCACTACCAATAATGATTACATCTAAATTAGAGTTTGACATTTCTATATTCCCAATTTCCATCTGATTCATCATTCATTTTTTTTAATAAAATATTAGCTTTGTTCTTTTTATTTGGAACTATTGTTACATCAGTTATACTAACAAACATGATGGTTGGTTCTTTCATTTCAACTGAAACTTTCTTATAATCTTTTGGCGTTTGTTTATTTCCTTTTCTAAACATTTCAAACCTATATACACTATCCAAAAGTGAATTTTCAGCTTCTCTATAAGCAATCTTTAATTCTTCATTATCGATAGGGAGTGAATTTTCAGCTTCTCTATAAGCAGTCTTTAATTCTTCATTATCGATAGGGGAAGAGATTTTTTGAAATGATAAGACACTCCAGTCTGTTTTACTTCCACCTAATGTATAGTAAACAAACGCCATGCTAAGTAATCTTTCCTTATACTCTTGTAAATCAGTTCGACCAGTAAGTGACAAGGAGAATTTATTATCTAGAGCATTCTGAACATAGTCTACATACTCCATTGCAGGATATTCAACCACATTACCCTCTTTAGTTTGAGGTCCCTTAACACCATCCCAAGGTATATTTCCCTTTATACCTATTTCTTCATCTGTAAGTGGACTAACTGTTGGCCACCAGGTTTCAATTTCTGTACTTTCAAACGTTCGCGCAGCATCTGGAGCAACTGCAGGCCAGAAAGTACTCAAGGCTGCACATAGTTTAGAATCTTCGGGAAACGGACTTCCAAGACCATAAGCTGCAAGAAATTGTTTTCCACTTTTTGTTCGGTCAAAACTTACATCCCAACCTGGAGCAAATATTCCAGATGCTGCGTCAGGTAGATAAGAATGCCTTGATCCCAGTGGAACGTCAAGTTTTGTTAGCTCAGGAGCCTTCTGATAAGGCAAGGAAATAATAGCCGTCATCGTATCGTCATTCTCATTAAAGATAGCTGAATTTGTGTTATTATCACTTTTTAATTCAAGATTAACAGCTATTCGATTATCAGACAATGTAAAAGGAGGCACTTCCCAAGTAAGTTCTCTAAGTCTTTCAGATTGTTGGTCGTACCAATTCATAAGTTCACGTTGGTCACTATTTAAGAAAAAATCTGGGGCAGTTATCATAGAGTATGCTGCATAATGAGCAAGTGGCTTTCCCGATTTCGGATCAATGAGTTCTGCACCTTTAGCTTCTATCCACCCATCACCAGTGTAATCTTTATACAGTACTGCATCATATCCACCTTCTTTAATGATACTCATCATATCCTTTTCATCATTAAGATTTGGATTCTCCCCCAATCTGTGCCGTACATAAACATATTCAGGAGCAGGGCGACCAAATATATCATCATTTTTCTTCATGTGTATTAATAAACTAGAAGAAAAAGTATTAATATATATACCATTCTCAACATCTTGCGTATTACTCTTTGGCACATTTAAGGTAAGAGGTTTTCCATCATCATATTGAGCTTCCTCAACCAATCTAGAGTGAGGAATAGGTACAAGTATATTACTTCCAACTGACCTGTCATCTGAGAATTCCGCTATTCCATCCTGAAAGCTAAAAGGAGGCTTATCGAGATTATCTTTTAAGTAGGACTTTCCAATATCATTTGGAAGCTTACTCAAAGTTTGATAAATTCGTTTTGCTTTTTCATTAACGTGATGTGCTTTAAGACTCAGTTGAATATCAATCGGCTCTCCATTATCATGACAAAGACATTCTGAACCGCTAAAAAGTTTATGTAAAGGCACCCAAAATGTTCTCTCTTTATCACTTTTGTTTTTTTCAACGTCTTCGAAGGGAAAGACTGCATTCTCGTTTCTGAAACGTAACGGACCAAATTCATTTTCATTTCCCATACGTTTAACAGATAAATAAGCCGAATAACGAGCTGGGAGAACTCGAAAAGTAAAATCTGAATCCTCTTCAGTAATAGGTAAGAATCCTCTTTGTTGCGGATCGTAAAACGGTTGCATCGTACCAACTCTTGCTATGCCACTTCTTGAAAAACACATATCAGCATGCTTTCGATGAACAGTATCTGGAGCAGGACGATATTCAGATGCAAAAACTACGATTCCTAATTCTAGATTATCTGAATTATCGCTTATACGAGAATACAATTCAGAAATGGATGGAGGATTAATACCGTAGACATAATTTTCAACAGTTTCAATTTCTGCTAAAGTAGGGAACGTAGTTAATTCTAAGTTGTTTGCGCCAACAATGACATTTGGAGAAGCTAAGGCATGATAAAAAAGACTTCTTGCTGGTTGCCCCGGCTCGATTCCTCGCTTGCCCTCTTTTGCAAAATCCTCAAATCCCTTTATCTGTCGATTTATATTAGGAAGCTCTTTAAGAAGTTCTGTTTTTAAATTATCAGCTGCAATATCCAATCCATGTTGAAGAAATAAATCTCTCCAGCCATGTTCTGCAAGTCTATTACATATTTGTCTCACTTGTTCAATTAAAGACATCATTTTCCACCCTTTCTGAGTTTTTATTTGTTTTTATAATATGGATTATATTGTAAATTCATCCGTAAGGGCTTTGATGGATGGCTGAAAAAAGTACGCGCCTCCTGTCATCGTTACCCATTCCTGCATGAAGTTTATGCTCTTATCCTTTTCTGGTAATTTGAATGTATGTTTTTCAGCATCATTGTCTTTTTGCCCCACAATGGGATCTTCGCCATCCCCATCCGATGGAAAGTTGATATCATTAGCCCAAGCCTGCTGCATGAATTCAAACTGATCTTTAATACTTGCTTGATAGGTCATAAATAATAATCCTCTTTCCTCGTCCGGTGCTAGCTCAAAAGATTTCCCATAAGGGATGCCCCTACGAAGAAGCATCTTCGTCCGGTTAAACTCGGCAGACCTAACATCACGTGGATTAAGCTTACGAACATGCGCTGCAAATGGGCATATTTTCCCTTCGGAATCTCCTTCCACACCCGGAATTTCTTGATTACCTATGGCCTGTGTCAATTTAATTGTAGGTTCGGGATTTACATAAGAAAAGTGGTTGCTTGTAAACTCATCATTGCCGATAGGCGGATTATCTTCTTCCTTTGCTCTAATCAAAGGCGCACCGCTTTTCCAACGGCCGATCAGTTTAGCGCCTAGCAGGTCAGATTTCATTCCTGCTTCTGTCGACATATTCTCTACGAATTTATTAAAGGCCGCTACATCTTGCTGCAAACGTCGAAATACCAAAAAAGAGCCGTTGCGTGCCCATTTCGGTAAGTCGGCTAACGTATCCGAACCTGGGACTGGCTGAATAAGATCGGCTTCATTTTGTTTCAGATAGCCCAATACGAACTGGCCAGGCCAGATAAGCGGTTCTCCCGGCTTGGAAAAACTCTGCGCACGCTCATCATTTGGATCAATCAAACGTGCAGTGAGGAAGTCCTCCGGCTTGTCTGATTTAAGCCCACGTATCCCTGGTTGAGATATGCCGTCCTTATAGTCAAAGTGCTCATGACCTGGCTTGTTCATGTCCTTACGTGTTCTTCCATTCTCTTCGTGTATCAATTCCAGACCACCGTTTACTTTCGAGCTCTCTTTTATACTATTTATACGTTGAATAAGGAAATCTTCTGTATCACTAGCCACGATTAACAAGAGATCTAGTAGATTTGTCGGACCGCCAATCACCCAGTTCTGGTGATCTAATCGATCGCCCAACACTTTCGACCTTGCAGCCATACCTTGCGAGAATGCTTCATCTTTTTTAAAGTGCTCTGCTTTCTCTGGAATCAACTTCTTCAACCCCTCGAAGGTAAAGGCTATATTAACCCATGTTGCGGCTAGCCCATGTGGGTCCTCACCATTCAATCGAACACGTAGTGACTTGAATAAATTGTTGAACTGCAGTACTTCATTTAGAGAAGAAATTTGTGGTGCTAGGTCCCTTATCCACTTTTTTGCAGTATCAGGCTGGGTAATTTTAAAAAAAGCAAGTTCTGAAAATCTTTGTTAAAACCAGCCAAACTATTACCTTGAATGTCGTCGATCTCAATAATGGGTTCATCTAGAGCCATTTGATTTAACCTCCCTAATTAAATTACCGTCTATCGGAGACGGCTTTTACAACAGCAATACTTCCTTTAATGTATTGACAAAAGAAATTGGTCAGACTAGGGCCCATAGTTTCAATTCATTACAAATAGAAATTATTCCCAATAAAAATCTATTTAATTCAGGTTTATATAATTTAAGAATGTAAGTCATAAATTCCTCGTCTAATTTGATGCAACGATACTTTGCAACAGACCCCTGAAGATTGTGCAGCTTGCATGGGAATTCAGGTAAACTTTTGATTTTACTTCATTGGTTCTTTCTGCCTAATTTGAAATTGACGATTTTTTGACCTTTCAAATATTGATTTTCTATCATTGTATTCTCCTTAAGGTTTTATAAAATCCCGCCTAGTGTTTTGTATTTATCAACAACGAAACAAATACGACATTTTCTAAGCTTTTAAAGGGACTCAAATAAATCTATATGATTTAAAAATATTTACTTCAAAAAAGAGTTATGTAGAATATGTAAGAAAAACTTAGAGAGTTTTATTATTCGTATAAAAAATAACAAACTGTGATCTGAAGGTATGATACGGGCAAGTCTGGAGTCATTCATTGTTCATAGCATAAAAATTATAAAAAAAAGAAAACATAAATTTTAGTTATTAATATCGAAGTTTTAAAAAACAAAAAAGGAGACTTTGGTTATGAAAGAGGAAAATAATAAAAAATTAGGACTTGCCCTTTCCGGTGGAGGATTTAGAGCATCTTTCTATCATATCGGAGTACTCGCAAGGTTGGCTGATTTGGGGTTGCTTCGTTCAGTTGAATTCATTTCTACGGTTTCAGGTGGCTCTATTATTGGTGCGCTTTATTATCTTCATTTAAAAAAACTACTGGAAGAAAAGAGAGATGTTGAAATTAAAGATGAAGACTATCAGAAGATTGTTGCAAAAATTGAAGTTGATTTTCTAAAAGCAGTCCAAAAGAATTTGCGTTTAAGAACCTTTCTTAATCCAGTAAAAAATATAAAAATGATACTTCCTAATTACTCACGAAGTGATCATATTGGAGAGCTTTATGATAAATTTTTATACAGAAAAGTTCTTGATATAAATAACACCCATCCTATAAAAATGAAGGAGCTAATTATCAAACCCTGCTGTGTGAGTAATTCTTTTCACCCACTTAAGGATAATGAAAATAGAAGTGCAAAAGTACCAATACTTCTTATTAATGCAACTATCTTAAATAATGGCCATAACTGGTGTTTTAGTGCTTCGGATATGGGCGAAACACAAATTGACCAATCTAGAAAAAAATTTGATAAAAACTTTCGACTAAAAAGAATAGAATCGTATGATGACATATTCAAACACGAAGATTTTGAATTGGGTGTAGCCGTTGCCGCTTCGGCCTGTGTGCCTGGAATATTTGCCCCTCTTGCTATTAGTGATCTTTATGATGAGAAGGTACGATTACAATTAGTTGATGGCGGTGTCCACGATAATCAAGGAATTAGAGGATTACTAGATAAACGCTTAAATTGCACACATTTTATATTAAGTGATGCATCAGCACAATTAAAAGATGAAAGGGAGCCTAATGTACAGATATCCAATGTAATCAAACGTTCAAATAGTATACTATCGGACAACCTACGAGAGCAGCAATTGTCCAATATAATTAAGGAACATTCAGATAATGTTGCCCTATTACATTTAAAGAAAGGATTACCCGTAAAGGAAGTTTCCTACTTTGATGAAACACACAATCTTAAAGAAGAATCGAAACTTTATAACACGGAAGAACCTTGCGAGACTTTCGGGGTCAATACAGATGTTCAAAACCTCCTTTCTGGAATTAGAACAGATTTGGACTCTTTTTCAGAAGTAGAAGCTTTTTCTCTAATGCTTAACGGCTATAGAATAAGTCAATATGAATTGGATAAAGTAAACATAAAAGGTTTTGTTACAAATACTGCATTAAAAGAGGAAAGATATCAATTCTTTAAGATTGATTCTTGGATTGCATCACCTATTATTGATTCTTATTATAAAAATCTCCTTGAAATTGCAAGCAAACGATTTTTTAAGGCTATTAGAATGAATTTGTTGGTAAAGTTTATAACTATTTTATTGGCTGTACTTATATGTGGAACTATTATAAGTACTTTCGGTTCAAGGTTTATTTACTGGGCAAATGAATCAATATCAAAAGGTCAATTATTATTAATGATCCTCTTTTTAATTACCCTCTTTATTATATACAAAGGATTAAAATTTTTTTCGCACAGAATTCTTTCCGTATGGTTCTTGATAAATCTGTTACCATTTCTTCTTATATCTTTAACAGGGTTTATATTTATTGGAATTTATCTAATCACTTTTGATCGACTATTTCTATACTTAGGTAGTTTTAATGTGTTAGAAAAAGAAAGAAGAAAATGAAAAATAAAAATGTAGAATAGGGGGCGTAGAAAAAATACTTTAATAATTGATACCGGTTTTTCTATATCTATTTAAGCTTTTTACATGTTTTCTACTGAACTCTAAAGGTAGAATTCATCTTGTATATTCTACAAGAAAGTCTATGTTTTTTTAAGAACTACAACAATTAGAACCTAAAGAGAAAATAACTCGTTTTTTTGTCTGTCGATTTGGCGAGAAACGTTTTGCAAGGCCTCATTAAAAAAGAAGAAAATACCTTAAAAACTATATTAATCAAGGATTTTTAAGGTATTTCTCTTTTTATTTGGTAAGGTTTACATTATGTGTTTTCACCATCAATATGTTCAACATGTTTATCAATGAAATTCACTGTTATATATAAAGATGGATCTTTAATGCAAGGTTTCTTTGGACTACAATCGAAATTAAGATGAATTTTAATTAATTCAGGAATCCCAATTTCGCTTTTACATTCATAGCCAAGAAAAATATATTGATGCTCTATTTTTTTGTTGATTGCTTTTATAACATTAGAATCAGATAAAGCAACACTAAGTCCAATTAAACACGGATCTGATGGTATAAGTTTTTTATCATTAGACATCAAAAATTCACTTCTTTCCATTTTATATATTTAAAGCATCGAAATATATTCTGGCATATAAAAATTAAAATTATTCATTTTAAGAAAATTACTTAAAGCTGTTGAAATACATTTGAAAAGTGTTCAATGGACTAATGAAATAGACATTATCTTAAAAAAAATAAACTCAACCTCTTATTTTCCATATTTTAAATTGATTGCATAATCTTATACATAATTACAGATGTTAAAAACTGCGTGCAGGAAAAATCACACAAAAATATTAAAAGTAAAGAAGGGATTATCATGAAATTACCATCTGCCATTGGATTGAAAAAAAATTCTAAAGGCAAACCAGTTAATGAACTACAGAATTTTCTTCAAATGTTTGGATATTTAAAAAAAAGTGATAATGAGACAACTTTAGCTGCATTAGAAGCTAATTTTGATGACACTACTGAAAATGCTTTAAAAAAATATCAAGAATTTAATGATATACCCCAATCCGGAGAGTTAGATGAAACTACAATAAAACAAATGAGATTACCACGATGTGGGTGTCCAGATTTAAATGCGGGAGTTGAAAACTTTGCAGCACAAGGAAACAAATGGAATAAAAATAATCTTACTTATAAATTTGTAAAATTCACATCTGATTTATCAAAAGATGATATTCGTTCAGCAATTGCTAAGGCATTTAGTCTTTGGAGTGAAGTTACTCCTTTAACTTTTAAAGAGGTTACAACTGGTAATGCTGATATCTTAATATCATTTGTTACAGGAGAACATGGTGATAATAATCCATTTGATGGTAATGGAAACGTATTAGCACATGCTTATTTCCCACCTCCTAACAGTGGTTCTCTCGCAGGCGATGCACATTTTGATGATGGTGAAACTTGGTCAATAAGTTCACCTGCATCAGGTATTGATCTTATTACTGTAGCAGCTCATGAATTTGGTCATTCTCTTGGTTTATCTCATTCTAATGTTAGAGGTTCACTAATGTTTCCTAGCTATAGTGGGATTCTGCGTTCTTTACATCAAGATGATATATCGGGGATACAATCTATTTACGGTTCACGTGTCTAAAAATTTATTAAATAGCTTATACAATAAAAAGCCGAAAAGAACTTGTAGTTTTTTACAAGTTCTTTTCGGCTTTTCCTGAAAGTAAACTTTTCTTTTGAAAATTTGTATACATTCTACTTTTTGTACAAAAGAAAGTTAGGACCTAAAAGTAAATGCAAAAGTAACTATAAGTTACAGATATTGTATATGTAGAATTAAATATGTTATGCGAAAGTGGCAATGAATTTTGTACAAGTTTCATTTTGATGAAAAAACTCTCTTAAAGAGCACCCTATACACGAGCTCTTTAGGACAGTAATTATAAAAGCCTATTCAATAATCTATTGTAATTTTATTTTTTCAAATGGTGAAAAACTTGAATAAAAACGTAATTTTATACTACAAATCCCGCTAGCTCAATTAACGAACTGCTCCGTGCATAAGAAGAATACAATATTCATTCATATGTAACCTTGTTGTATTTATATTACTAACATAATCTTTTAAAAATATTTATCAGAAAAACAGCTAGAAGAGGCTATCTGCTCTTATAAAAACTGTGAAAAGAACTATCTTGGGAAAAAGAATCCTGCACTTAGTATTATTAAAATGTTGATTTCAATTCAATTTAAGAAAAAAAATTTAAAGGTATTATGGTGAGATAAATAGCATTATGGGAGAAGTAAAGCTGCTTCTAGATGTTTTATTGGTAGTTTAATATCCTTCGTAACCACTTTGGAAATTAATTAAATAAAAATCATCATTTTTTCTCTGTTTGATTAAAATTTAGGCCCCCTAAAGTTAATAATTTCATGGTGATTTTTCGGTTTTTAGAGCAATTTGAATACAAGTTGTATATTTGGTGAGATATAAGGAGAGAATAAATCTTGATTGTTTAAAGACAATTTAAATTTATTACATGAGGTGAAGAAATGAATCAAAACAATGTCTTTGTCAGGACCAAATAATATTCCTGAATTACATTAAGCTGTAAAAATGCAGTGAATAACGATATATTTGTTGTTTGTACAGCTTACAGTTGCTAGTGAAAGAGATGGTATCCATACTACTAAGCTATCCTGGGCGTATCAGAAGGCAGTAGAATTCAGAGCTGTTAATTTAAATAAAAAATTAGATGTTCTTAGTGATTCAAACAAAAATGTCGATTTAGTTGGCCTGGAATAGGGATTTTATCAACTTATGTAAAAAAATAAAGATTCAAGTATTGGTTTTCTAGATATACCAGTAGGATATCGTATTCTTCCCCACACCATCATAATAATATTGTATTTTTATTGGAAAAAGCACCTGAATATAAGATGTATTACTAAAGTAATTAAAATATGATGATTAATATTTGGAATATTCATTGTTACATCATAATATGAAATTGAATAAAAAGAGACCCTATTTTTAACTAAGTATATTGCATTTTGGAAGAAATGATTAAAAAATATTTACTAAAGGAGATGTATTTGTATGTCAAAGGAATTTTTAATTATTATGAAAGAGGAAAGTACATATGAGCAATTTCAAAATGTGATTGATACTATCCAACAAGAAAATAGCAAAGTACTTCTACAGCAAGCGCCTAAATTAATTTTAGGGAATGGTACAAATTCATTTATCGACTCCTTAAATAAAGAAAAAGGCGTATATGAAATTTTCACAGAAGAAGTGCAAGATATAAAAAGCTTTAAACTTAATCAAAATGAAGAATTAACTGTTAATGCTTGGAATAGTCGTCAAAAACCAGCATTCATGAGTGCTAAAGCAGAAAGACCTCAAGAAGGAGAATCATGGGGTTTTTCGACAGGGTGTAACAAACCCATTCATAATGATAATGAATTAAATGCAGTCGAAGCAGCGCAAGCAAGTGCTAGTCAACATATGACAGGATTAGTGGGTGTAGGTGTCATTATTGTAGATGGACCTACTGGTAGTTCAGCTGCATTTACACCAGAAGAACGTAATAAAGTAATTACTGAAGTTCAAGAAGGGACAAGTATTTTAGCAAATTTAGCTCCTGTAAATACTAGGCTAAACTTTACTTTTGATATTCGTACTGTAAAAATTGATATTAATCCAAATCAGATTAGAAATAATTTTGAAGATGAATCAAAATGGCGAGATGCTGCAATGAATAAACTTGGATATCCAAGTGATTTAGCAGGAATGAATAAATATATTGAAGATTTAAGAACTACTATTTTGAACCCTGTTAAACCTGATTGGGGATATATTGCATTTTTTATTAAATATCCGGCAGGACATTTTGCTTATGCTACATTAGGCGGACCTAGATTGGTAATGCAGTATCAAAATGATGGGTGGGGGCCTGATAATATTGACAGAGTATTTGCTCATGAAACTGGTCATATATTCGGAGCACCTGATGAATATGCACAAAGCGGATGTCGGATAGGAGGACAGTGGGGACAGTTAAAAGTACCAAACAATAATTGTGAAGCAGAAAATTCAAATGCAGTCCCTTGTTTAATGCTTGGAAATACTTCTAGTGTCTGTAAGTGGACAGCGGGTCACTTTGGCTGGTGGGATACAGATAGTGACAATATCCCAGATGTAATGGAAAGAAATTAAAGAAATATGTAAAAATAATCAATTATATTTATAATAGGTGCCAATCCTTGTAGAAGTAATTTAATAAGATTATTTATGAATGGTTACTCTTGTAAATATTGAATTTTGTTAGAAAGTAAAAGAGTTCTTTTTTAACAAGAGCTCTTTTACTTTGTTTCATTAAAGCTTTTCTTCTCGTATATTATTCTAAAGAAAAAAGCGTAAAATCTTGGGAAAAAGTAAGAAAAGATGAATTATCTTCAAAAGTGAAATAAAAGCTAAATGTGAAATAGAAAAAAACTGCCCATCATCCAAATGTTTGTTAAATTCCAATTATTGTAGGGATCTATAAATTTAAGTTATGTCAAATTAATCAAGATAGTATTTATATATATCAAATAATATAGAAATTTAATTATGTATTTTTTATATAATAAAATTAAATTTTAAATGATATATATCATTTACCCCCTAACTAGGGTTAGGAGAAAGAATAAGAGTTCGCAATGTAAAATTGCTAAACTCTTATTCTTTATTTTTCCCTATTCTTCCTAAACTATCTTTAATAGTTGTTTCTCCAAGTTGAGTGTATAGCAAAGCTGTATCTTGACTGGTATGCCCAAGTTGCTGCATCACTTGTAACGAGTCTTTTTCTTCCATATATAATTTATTTGCTAATGTATGTCTTAATTTATGAGGAGACATTCTTTTTCCATATGCTTTAGTATATTTTTCTACAATATCTTGGATAGCCCTAACCGAAAGAGGTTGTGCAGTATGTTTATACTTTGATAAAAACACATTTTTTAATTCTTTTCCTGGAGCGTATTTGTTATCTCTAATTTCCATATACTTTTCTAAATCATTCAGTGCTATTGGTGTAATCCATACAGAATCTTCTTTGTTTCCTTTTCGAATTACATCAATTAATCTTTCTTTTAAGTTTATATCTTCCATACGAAGATCGGCCAATTCACTTACACGAATACCGCTACCAAGAAAAAGGGAAAGGATAGCTACATCACGATCCTTATCCCTTAGGAAATAGAATAATTGATGTTTTGTTAAAGATTTTTCATGTTCATACTTAACGTAATTTAAAAACTCTTGATCATCATCATTATGAAATATTTTAGATCTCATACGCTTTGCACGGGCATTTAATGTTTCTTTATCTTTATGTATTTCAATTTTAGCCATTACATTTCTATAAAAATAACATTCTCCATCTTCATTCTCTGATAGGGAGGTAAGGTACTTAAATAAAGATTTTAAGGCCGAAATTTTTCTGTTAACAGAGGAATTTTGCATGTTTTGTTGTAGTTTTAGAAACCTCATGAAGTTCTCAACATCTTTTTTCTTTAAATTCTCCAAATCAGAGAAGGATATGTCTTTAATTGGTTTTAATTCAATAATTTGTTCAGATAATAACCAATTAAAGAAGACTCTAAAATCATATACATAATTCAGTAGGGTGGAGGGAGAGGCATCATGCAATTCTTTGTACTCCACAAATTCTTCTATGTAAAAGGGCATTTCATTTAGATTCTCGTATAATTTTTTACGATGTACGGATTTTTGACGTTGCTTGCTGTAATCCATAAAAATCACCTCATATATACTATAACAGAAAAGTTATACGAACACAAGTTCGCGTTAAATTCAATTTTTACACAAACTTATTTACATAATTAAATTATGAGATGCTAAAATACAATAAAAATTGAATGGAATAATGTAGTTACTCAAATAGAATTTATTAATAGCTAAGTGATAAATTTGTATAAGACTTAAAAATTAGTGCAAAAACTACATATAAATGAATGTAAAACAAATTTGATATATAAATTCATACAAAAGATTAATACATGAATATAGTTTAAAAGTCTTTATAAAAATATAAATTGGTTTATATAATCATAATTATGGGTATTTAATTAGATCAACGTGAGAAAAAATCTTATAAAGTAAAATGTAATTTACTAAAAAATTAGTAATGAGTTACTCAAAATTTAATAATTTCTATATAAAGTATCAATTATATAGGTACATACCAACATACTAAGAGTCATGCAACTAAGCTTGAAATCCCTAGATACCGTTATTAGATCCCTATTTGAATCCCTTATTATTCGTAAAATTGGTATTTCGTGCGAAGTTGTGAGTTTTTATTTTTCCGCCCTTTTATAAAGATATCATATACCTTACCTTTCATCAGTATAAATATCTTTTAGTTTAGGGGACATTCAGCTATACATATTAATATTGATTAAATGTTTGCTTATAGCAATTATCCAATATATAACATTTTAATGCAAAACAGTTTACTTTAACTCCTTAAGACTAAATAGATGGTGTATTATACAATAATTTAATTGTTGTGATGTCGAAATAGAGCATTTCCTTTAATTTTTTTATTGTACTTGGTTCAGCTGAGCATTCCGCTAAATACTATTTAAATGCAGATTTCAACTAAATTTCTCTTTCTGTCTCAATTATATAAGTATTCTTTTCATTTTGAGATTTATTCACTTGTTTTTTATAAATCCCTATTAGATATGTTATGTAAACTGATTACAAGTAAGTTATTGTAAATACCTTTAATTTGCCAGTAATAAACTTTTTTCTACAATAGGTTGTATAATAATTGTACCAATAGAAATCATCACTACAGTTTGTGCTAATGTCATCTGCGAAATAGACTTTCTACCTGCTACTCGTAATAAAAGAATGCCACTCATAATTAAAATAAATGATTCCCATATAAAATTCATATAATCCCCCTCTTACAAAGAATCTCCATTTTAAATTTCCCTTTTGTACAAGAATTAATATTTTACTTAATATTTTGCAAGATGTGCTTTTGTTATAACCTTGCATAATATTTTTAATCTCGTATACACTATTTTTGTAACAATCAGTTACAAATTATTTCTGTAAGCGCAGCGTTTCTTTTGTGCAACGAGCAGTTAGTTTTATTAACTAGCTGCTCTGTTGGATAGTTAGATAGACAATTTTTTGTAAAAAAACAAAAAGTTACTTTCTATAGGAATTCGAACTACACAAATGTTCTGTCATATCATTTACGATGGATGCTATTAGTTAGATTCTAATTACTCTGCAATTGCTAAAGTGGATTGAATATAAAAAAATAATTTGCAGCATTTCAAGCGTAAATGATACATCTGGAATAAACATAATAACAGAGTAAATAAAAAAGCGTGTTTTAAAAATTGTTATTAAAACACGCTCTTACTATTGAGAAAAAACAAAAGCAATCTTTCGAGTGCGCATGTAATTAATTCTTAGATAAATCCACACTATCAGTTTTGTTTTCTTGTGTTGTAGCGGCAGGTTCAGTTTGCATGCCTTTTAACATATTTGGGTCAATATTAACTTGAACTGTATTAACGTTATTCACGTTGTTAGTTCCGCCAGTACGGGCAGCAAATAAAGCGTTCTTATAATCTACACGTCCGCTCAATAAGAATAAGCCAATAAACCAAAGAAATCCGAATCCCCCAACAGTGAGAAGATTTAAGATACCCATACCGATATCTCCAACATAAAATCGTCCCACACCTAAGAATCCAAGGAAAATATGTAATAAATACGCAATACCTTTAGATTTCATCCTTTTCACTCCATCCCCAAAATATAAAATGTAAGATTTCTAGAACATCATAACAAATCCAGTTACAACTATTTTTTCATATTATGTCGAATGTAAATAAAAAAAGAGAGATTCCGCTTATGTGAAGGTCATTTATCTAGTATTGAGCATTTAATAATTATGATAAGTACAAGCATTGTAAGGAGGTGTTTACATGAATGAAGAAAATGAGTTTTTAAGTGGAGCAGCATTTGATCCTAATTTGTTGGGTCCTACATTGCCACCAATTCCGCCATTCACTTTATCAACTGGACCGACTGGTTCTACAGGTCCTACTGGCCCAACGGGTCCTACTGGAATTGGAAATACTGGTCCAACAGGAGCAACAGGTCCTACTGGGGAAACTGGAATTGGAATAACAGGTCCTACAGGTCCTACAGGTCCTACTGGCCCAACTGGACCTACGGGAAGTACTATAGCTTATGGAGCGTTGTATGATAGATCTACTACACTTCGTACAGCAAATGTAGGCCAAAAAGTAGTTTTCCAAGATCTTGGTCCATCTTTGGGAACAAATCTTGATTTATTAAATAATAGTATCCAAGTGTTGAGTGGTGGAATATATAAAATTAATATGGATTTAACAGCAAGACTCTTAAATCGTGATTTAACCCCTGTAGGTACAGTTTTAAAATTTAGGTTATATATTAATGACATTACACCTGTTCAAGAAAGCGAATTCGAAGGTCAGACAGCTATAAGTACAAATGTCCCTACAAACGTTTTTAATGCGTATACTATTGGGAAAACAGTATTAATTAGATTAAATGCAAATGATTCATTAAGTATTATAATTGATGTTGCACAAGGAGAAATTTCTTCTTATGGAAATCCATCTTTAGTCGTAACAAGAATTGCAGATTAATATCGGGTGTTAGAGAAAAAATTAATAAAGGGTGTTTTTGCCCATCCCCCTTTTCCGGGGATGGGCAAAAACACCCAAGTATAAAACAATATAATTCTAGATTGATAATCTTTGAATTTTATATATTGTTCAAAGAAGAAATTATCGTGACTCCTAATTTAATGCGCCATCATCTCGTGCGCAATATCATGTCCATTCATATCCGATGGGTAGTAGGTAGGCCAGTGTATAACTTCATCGAATAAAGCTTCACGATTGTCACCCCAATACAAGTGATAGTGATCAGCTTTATTCGGATAAATACCATGATCACTAAATTGAATATACTGAGGAACTCCTTCTGTTTTATCTGCTAGTTTAAATATGTATCTTATACCTCTATTCCCTGCATCATATGTCAAAATTTTGTATCCATCATAGATATACTTGCCAGAATATTCTTCTTTGTTTTTGTAGAATGTTACAGTATCTCCTTGAATCACGATACGGTTCACATCTGTTTGATATCCTTCATTATAATACTCCTTATATTCTTTGGCTGACATTTTACCTTTATGTTTCGCTTTGTGAGCAAATACCTCATCAAGCGTTCCATCTTGTAAATACGGATATACAGATTGCCAGTCTCCTTTCCAATCGGAAAGTGGTCGATCCTTCACTTGATTGTCTTCAAAATATCCTTCATAAATTCTTTCTGTTGATTTATCATGAGCATGACTATGGTTATGACTGTGATCGTGTTCATTTTCATGTGTATGACTTTCAGTTGTTTGCTCTTGCTTTTCAGAAGGCTTTTCTGCAACTGATGCGAATTGTGTTGCTTCTTTTAAAGTATTCACGTTTTCTTCCATTAAAGTGAAGTAATCTTTATTATTCTTCGCATCTTCTTCAGAAATAGTAGCAAGGTGATTTAAGCGTAAAATTTTTGTACCAGTTTCTTTCTGAATAACTGATGCTACTTTTGGAGTAGAAAACGTTTCGAATAAAATGTATTTTAGACCGTATTCTTTAACTGTTTTTGTAATTTCAGCAAGCTTTTTTTGAGATGGTTCATCAGAAGCTGAAATCCCAGTAATAGAAATTTGTTTCAAACCATAGCGTTGTTCCCAGTAGCCATAGGCTGCATGGGAAACTAAAATTTCTTTCGTTTTTGCATTTGCTACAACAGCTTTGAATTGATCATCTAAATCTGTAAATTTAGTTTGAAGTGCTGCAAAATTCTTTTCGAATTCTTGTTTATGATCAGGCTGTAATTCTACAAGAGCATTTTTGATTTTTTCAGCTTGTTTCATCGCTAGTATAGGATCTAACCACACGTGTGGGTCTTTATCATGATGATCTTCATCTTCTTTATGTCCATCTCCATGATTATGATGTTCATCTTCGGTTGCAGCACGCAGTTCGATGCCTTTTGATGCATTTACAATTTTAACATTTTCTTTTTGTAATGTTTTTTCCATTTTTTCAGCAAACGGTTCTAATTCTGCACCGTTATAAATGAATAAATCGGCTTTTGCAACTTTAACTGTTTGTGTTTGGCTTGGTTCAAATGTATGTGAATCTGCACCAGGTGGATAGATTGCTTTAACAGTTATATAGTCACCACCGATTTTTTTTGCGAAATCTGCAAGCGGGAAAATAGTTGTATAAACAAAAAGTTTCTCATCTTTTTTTACTGCACTTTCTTTTTTATTAGAACATCCAGCAAAAATTAAAGTGAAAATAAGTAGGAATGAAAACATAGTTAATTTTTTTGGCATGAAATTCTCCTCTTTTCTTTTTTACAAGTTTATTTTCTCCAATTCTATGAAGAAAATATCGTCTCGATTTAAAACGTAATGATTACGTTTTAGTTTGCGAACCTAGTATAATACATCTTTTTGAAATTCGCAATAAATAATAATCATTACGATTTATCTTTGTTATAAACTTATTGGGGTAGCACCACACATCCATCAACTTAAGGATTCGGTGTAGCTTTAAAATAAAGATGGATTAAAAAATATCCTCCTATCCTTATCTAACAACAAATAAAAAAACTCCATTTTGTCAAAAGATTGATTAAAATGGAGTTTTCCTTTTTGAATATATAAAAAATATTTGTTAAAAAATTAATCATTTTAAGATGAATTATGTTAGACATTATAAACTAGCAAAAATAAGAAGTAGATAGTGCCCCTATCTAAAAAAATGTTTAATTGCTTCAAGTCTTATTTTATGACTGCATTCGTCACAGCAATATTTCCCTTTTGGATTTTCCTTGAGCTGCTTATATTTTTCAGTTCCTTCATTTACTCGAAATACACTTTTACAGCAAAAACAAATAACCTCATAAAATATCATGACCTTCCCCCTCATCAGGGTGATATGTTACTTTTGAGTTGTCCGCTCAAAGATTGTAATAAGTTCTTTAGTGTAATCTTTAACGTTTAGATCGGGGTTCCTCATTAGCTCAAGGCTAAATCCGTCTATGGCATGCCTGATTGTTAACGCCATCACCCTTAAGGCCGTTTCGGAAAATTCTCGAAACACCCCCTCTTGCATCCCTAAACGTAAAATATTTTTAATGGGAAGAAAAATAGTTTCATCATGGTCTGCTGCAAACCGAAGTTTCCCTTCATCTGTCCTTTCATTTGAAACAATTTCTATAACAGCGAATACATGCTTTCGATGTTTATCTATAAATTTCAGATTCGATTCAATATACGTTTGGAGCATTCCTTCTGGGGTCGTTTGAGCTTCAATTTGCGGACAACTAAAGGACTGGCAAGCTATATAATAATCGATTATAACTTGCTCTAGAAGTTCCTCTTTGTTTGTAAAGTAATAAGAAATAACCCCCTTACTTATTTTTGCACGTTTAGCGATTTATCCTAAAGAGGCTTTTACATAACCGGCTATTAAAAAAGAATTTATAAAATTCCAATCCAATAATATATAGCTTTTCATCTCACTTTTTAATTTTACATATTTTAACAAAATACTCAGGCAACATTAAGGATTCCAATTTAAAAATCAAGAATTATTAGTATAAGTTGGTATCATAAATTTCTATAAAATATCGCATTATAAATAATGTGGAAATGAACCTTGTGTTTCTTTTTACGATTTTTTATAGGGGGGACAAAATTGAATATACTTAACTTTTTGATGTCATCATTGAATTATGGGGAAATAATCCAAAGAATACTTGAGTTATTCGGAAATAAAAAGAAGAACAATAAAGGATGGATTTGGGCGTCTTTACTAGGATTAGGAACAGTTTTAGGGTTATTGGCAACACGTAATTCAAGTATGATGAAACCTATAAAACATACGTTCCAAGGTTTTCAAAATAAAACAAGTTCATTTATTCCATCCAAAGTAAATTTAGCAAATATGGAATTTGCTGATGAAATTACGCCTAACAACCAAGAGAGACATGGTAACCAAACTAATAATCACCACCAGTACAAGACACAAATCCCATCAAAACAACAGTAAATAGATAGCCGGTTCTTTATCTTACAGGGAACCGGTTCATTTATGTCTAAACGTACAATCTTCTTTTTAGAAATAGTAATCCCTAATAAACCCTTAATGTAATCATTGATTTATACAAAAAACTACAAATTATCATTATATATTTTTATATCTTTAATAAAAATGAGGATACTACATTATGAAGAAATTTTTAAAGTTTAGCTTGGTAGGAATATTAAATACACTTATCACAATGATTAGCTACATAGCTTTAGTTAGTATTAGTATAAATTACCTTATCGCTAACTGCTTTGCTTATTTAATTGGTGTTATTAACAGTTATTATTGGAATAAAAATTGGGTTTTTGAATTTAAAAATAAAAAGGTATCATTATTTTTAAAATTTCTAACCGTAAATTTAATTGTATTAATATTCAACACAATTATCTTATTCATATTAGTTGATAAACTTTTTATCAATAAGTTTATCTCACAACTTTTTTCTATCAGTGTTGGCATGATAATGAATTTTTCTCTTCATAAACTTTGGACATTCAACAAACAAAATCATTTGCAATAATTCAACCAATCCCTACTACAAGGAGGATAAAAGCTTGGAGAAACTTATTTCAATTATCGTTCCTATGTATTTTGAAGAAGAAGTAGCACAAGAATGCTATAATTGTTTAAAATCTGTTATGCTACAAAATAATATTAATTATGAATTTATCTTTGTAAATGATGGTAGTACCGATCGGACGATGGAAATTTTAAAAGGTATTTCAGCCGAAGATTCTCGTGCTAAAATCATAAACTTTGCTCGTAATTTTGGACATCAAATAGCTGTAACAGCAGGAATTGATGTTGCTAAAGGTGATGCTATGGTCATCATTGATGCTGATTTACAGGATCCACCTGAAGTCATCCCAGAACTTATCGCGAAATGGGAAGAAGGTTATGAGGTTGTTTACGCAAAAAGAAAACGGCGTGAGGGTGAAACTTGGTTTAAACTTGTAACAGCTAAATATTTCTACCGCTTCTTAAATGTCATGTCTGATATTAATATTCCTAAAGACGCAGGTGACTTCCGTCTTATTGATTGTAAAGTAGCAGATGTATTCAAACAAATGACAGAACGAAATCGTTTCGTACGTGGAATGATGTCTTGGATTGGATTCCGCCAAACATATATCGAATACGTAAGAAATGAACGTTTTGCGGGTGAAACAAAATATCCCTTAAAGAAAATGATGAGATTTGCCTCAGATGGTATTATTGCATTTTCTACAAAGCCATTAAGAATGGTTATGACTTTAGGTTTAATTTCTGTATTAATTTCTATTGCAGTTTTAATATACTCAGTTATTGTTAAATTTATTGGACAAGACATTCAAACTGGATGGGCTTCTCTTATGGTTGCTATCACATTCTTCAGTGGCGTGCAACTTCTTGGTCTTGGTATTGTCAGTCAATATATCGCTCGTATTTATGACGAAAGTAAGAATCGACCAATCTATGTTGTAAAAGAGACTGTCAATATAGAAGAGGATATAGCTGTAGACGATAAAGACAAATTGAATAAATCTTAAATATACTAAAAAGAATTGTAGCACGTGTTTTTCACTGCCATAATTCTTTTCTTTATTTAGATTAAATAATGTCTACAATCTAGTCTTTGAGCCACTTAACTGCTAAGATTTTTCTTTTTTATAAAACTAATCAAAATTAAGAAATAGATCCATTTTCCTCTGGTATTCTTCCCTCTTCCACACTCAAGTTTATACAAGAAGTTTCTTATTTACAAAAAATCACAACATCTTATTAACCAGGGATAATTTCTTTCGTTTAGGAAATTTTATAAATAAACTTTTTGAAATTTTTTTGAGGTGCCTTCAATGTTTTTAAACCAGAATAACAAAGAAATAAAGTTACTTGTTTTTGCAGCAATCATACTCATTCTTTATTTGTCTCCTTTATTTATTCTTGGAGAAAATGCGCATATTCGCGTTCATGATAATCTTGATTCCAATTTGTCCTGGTATAAGGTTTTGGCAAGGAGCGGAGAGATAATAGGTCCGATTGATGCTACAATTCCACAGGTGATAAACAATCAATTGTCAAGAAACGCATTTAGTACGGAATTTAGTGGTATTGTTTGGTTGTATGCTTTTTTTCCAAGTATGGTTGCGTATGCATTGAGTCAAACGGTTACAAGAGTGGTTGCGTTTATAGGGATGTATGTTCTTTTAAAACAACATTTTTTACCTAGAGAGGAATGTAGGGTCATTTCAGTAGGAGTTTCATTAGCTTTTGCTCTTACTCCTTTCTGGCCGTCAGGAATGCTTAGTACTCTTGGAATGCCTCTTGCACTTTGGGCATTTTTAAATATTCGAAAAGGAGAAAGGTCGTGGAAGAACTATTTCGTACTCACTCTTATTCCTCTATATTCGAGTATTGTTTTAGGTTTTTTCTTTTTTTTAAGCGGAATGGGAGTCCTTTGGTTAGTGGACTTAGTAATAAAAAAAGAATGGAACTTTCGTTTTCTTTTTTCAATTATTTATATGACGCTCATTTACATGATTGTAGAATATCGCTTAGTATCTTCCTTCTTTTTATCTACTGTACCTAACAGTAGAGATGAATATTTTCATGCAAGATTATCGTTATGGCGGTCTCTCCGCCTCACATTGAAAAATTTCCTTTTCGGACATACCCATGTCATGACAGTCCATACATTTGTTATTTTACCTGTCATACTTATTGCGTTGTATTTTATCATTACTAAGAAACAATGGAAGCAAGAAAAAGTCTTTGTTTTTTTGTTTTGGTTTAACATAGCGTTGTCAATTTGGTATGCTTTTTGGTTTTATAAAGGTTGGCTTCCATTAACAAAACGTTTTCACATTTTAGATACATTTAATTTTGCACGTTATCATTTTTTACGTCCGTTAGTTATCTATGTTTTATTCGCTCTTGGATTAAAAGTTTTATGGTTACAAGGGAAAATATGGAGACACGCTGTAACAGGCTTGGTGGTAGCTCAAATTATTTTGTTAAGCTTTTTTAATGAGGAACTTATTTTTCAAAATAAACCTTCAGTAAAGGAATTTTTTGCAGAAGAACAATTCCAGGAGATAAAAGAGTATATCGATTTACCTTTGGAACAGTACCGTGTCGCTAGTATTGGTTTACATCCTGCTATCGCTCAATACAATGGATTCTACACACTTGATACATATAATAATTTTTATCCTCTATCATATAAATATGAATTTCGAAAAATAATCGAGAAGGAACTAGCGAAGAATAAAACGATTCGTACGTATTTTGACGAATGGGGTGGCCGCTGTTATATTTTTACCGAGGAACTTGGAAAACACTATATGTTTACAAAAAACTCGAATAAACGCTTGAAAAATGTAGAACTAAATATAGAGCATTTCAAAAAAATGGGTGGTCGTTACATATTTTCTGCTGTCCCAATTGAAAATGTAGCAGAAAACAATTTATCTCTTGAAAAAATATTTACATCGAAGACATCAGCTTGGAAAATTTATTTATATGAAGCAATATAGATACTTGAAATAGATTGCCTCTCTTGATATAAAATAATAAAAACCAAACAGATATTTGTTTGGTTTTTATTATTTTATATTAAATTGAACTACTCACCATTTAACATCCTAACAGGCCATTTGTATTCACTCCTATTACAACTCCGCTAGCATCAGCTCCCAACATACTAAACAGAGTTATCTCTACCAGTTGCAAGTGTCTATCTCCCATATCCTTTTATACGATCTCCCCTAGCCACTCCTGCCTCATGTGTTAATACATAAGCATTTTACCCAACATATTCGAATGTTCCATACCAGAAAATAAGTTCTTGTAGAGATTTGTCAAACACTGTACACTGAATACGTGCCGTCTTTGCCCTTCTCTTTTTAAGAGGAGGTGGCAATAGAACGTGGAGAATACTAGAACCGCCCGCAAACGTTCAGAGAGAGAAGAAACGTAAACGTCTTTTTTCTTTTGGTACAATCGTTACAGCATTCAGTTTCCTAAGAAATATACATTACTTTTTCACCAAAAGTGAAATAGGTAAGGGTATAACTGAATATGTAAGACATCTTCTTAAATAAAAAAGTGCCGCTATAAATAGCGACACAAAGCCCATTTGTAGTTATGATTGGGTTTCAAGGTGAAGTACTGACCATACCTTTATCGCACACGACCAATGCAACATCATTTTGAAGTGCAAAGACGTTGAAACCCAGCTTACTACTCTATATAGTATTGCGACATGCAGTGCTTTTATTCCTGTCTGCGTACGAAAAAAGCCTTGGTGACCAAACCAAGACTCTTCAAAAAGCTTACGACCTATCAATAGAACGAGAATCAGAACCACCCGACTTCTTGTTCGTTATAATCTAGCTTACACCCTTATTGTACTATACGTTTTTTATATTTTCAACAGTCTGCATTCCTTTCACGCAATATTCATACTTCTAATACTGAAAGTTACCTTACACGACCTCTATACATTGAAGATTCACGTCACACTTTACATACTTCATAGAAAAGATACGATAACATTACTATTTTTATAATCTGTAGCTTGGTATACAATAAGAATATCCAAATACTAGGAGTGTTCAGAATGACAAGTACTTTACTACTATTAGCTCTTACTTTGTGCGGAATAAGTGGGGTATTCTCCCTAATTAGGAAGCTAACTACGCCAAAACAAGATGAGGCTAAACGTTTCATTATTATCGAATCATTGTCTATATTAGGAGTTGCATGGATAGGTATTGGACTATTCTTGTAACATACTTACACATTACTTTCGTTACGTTTGAATAAAACTTATTATTCCGTCAATAATACGGATAGGCATTAGCCAAAACTTATTTAAAGTCCTTAGTCTTTCTCCTTTCCCCTTGGAGATTCCTTGATCTGGAGCAGTTAGCTTTACTAACAGCTCCTTTTTTTGTATCTGTAAATGCATGATTTGCTTTGCATTCCTTCGAATTGCATACAAAATGCTTTCTTATAGTAATCGGTACATGAAATTCCATTCTATATGAAGACTACCTTCGTAATGTACCAGCAACTCCTACTCATACATTTACTCTTTTAAACTAGAACCTGTTTTCACTTCACCTTCACTACGAAACTCATGCCAATTCTCTATATAATCCAGCTTCCAGGCATTCGGATTTTCTTCATTATGTAGTTATTTATTTTCTCTTTACCTTTAATTCTAAGTCCATATGTCGACTCTCCCAGGTATGCGTATTGAATGTTTCCTGCCTAAAATCAATATACTACTTTGAAATCATTTGAGTGCTAATTCTTTTTATCTAGTATCTATTCCCTATGTGATAATTATAAGTTGTAATTAGCTATAAGCATTCCATTTATCACTTTGATATAACGGTTGGCCTGTGTTCCAGTCGCACATAATCCATTCCACCGTTCCGCTCCCAGCATCTTTAAACTGCATTTGAACTTCTACCTTATCCGTTGTAATATGAAAAATATCCATTGCCCTTCTCTCAATTTGTAACACGTTCTTCCCAGCTTCTTTTGGATATTTCTTCATCATTTTTTGTATGGCTACTCTTGCCATTTCCTCATTATATGGTGAAGCATGACCATTATCCTTCACTTTATCGTTTTCTACTTGATCGACAGCTTCTTCATTTGTGTTTGCACGACTCTCTAATCCACCCTTTAATTTGTCTTCGTTTGAGCATCCTGTTAACAGTATTCCTAAACTAACAATACATGACACTAATTTTTTCACTATTTATACACCCTTTCATTATCAGTATGTTTCTATTATTAAAATCCATTAAATACTATATTAATATATAATTATATATAGTATAATCGTATCAATCAACATATCTGTAGGAGGAAATTATGAAAAGAAATATGCTTAAAGCAAGTAAGAACATATTATTAGCAGGTTGTACCTTTAGCTTATTGGTAGGTTGCTCTTCCAACAATTCAGAACCAAAAGAAGGAAGTAAAACAACTGCATCTGCGAATGAAAGTACAACTAAAGACCAAGTGGCCAACGGGTCAAAAATAGGAGAAACTAGTAATTCCGAATCGTCTAAAAAGAATGCAAATGCCAAAGACCATAAAGAAATTACTATTAATCAATTCGGCGGAGAAAGTTTTTCTAATTTATTAGACGATAAAAAAGTGAAAGAACTGGGTGTTGCTCGAAAGGGTGACTACATTTACGTCATGTTCCAAAAATACATCCAAGAAGAGAAAAAAGATAAGACTTTCGTATCAATCGGCAAATTAGACGATAAAGAAGGAAAATGGCTCATAAAAGATCAACATTTTTATAATGGAGAAGACGGCGTATCCTCTACACTCTTTGGAGATGCACACATCATTTCAAATGGTTCCATAGCCAGAACTTCTCTTATGGATGAGAATGCAAAAATGGTAGCGATTGATACCAATCTAGAGAGTTCCTCTTTTAATAATATTAGTAATAGCCAAAATACAACCAATACATATCATTATGTACAAACCTCTAACGGTAGTGCACTTTTAGTACAAGAAGGAGAAAAGGTCTTCCTTCATTTAGATGACGGTACGAAAAAAGAAATACAAAATCTGAAATTAAAGGATTATGGCACTAGCGATATCTATATTGATTTAAAACAAAACTTACTATATGATGGCCCTGGAAAAACAGTATTCGATATAAACAAGGGCGATTATGTGTACGATCAACAAGGTCAAAAATTAAAGTATGGGATAAACTACGGTCAAACCCTTATTGCTGCAAATGCTAAATACGTCATTGCTAACACAAACAATGGTTCAAAATTAAAGTTTGACGTGTATAATACTACTACTGGCGGTAAAGCAATGAGAAGTATTGAATCAGAAGCAATTCAACGCGCGAGTGTAGGAGGGCTATTAGGTGGTTCTGAAAAGCATTTATACCACTTCAGTTTGACAGGCGACTATATTCACTATGTAGGGCTAATCGAATACAAGGGTAAGCCAAGCATTCAATATAAAAAGATATATGCTGGAGAATAACCATTTCTAAATGTATTACTTATTGGCTCCTGCCTCCTTACCATTACTATAATTAGTAAATATTTTAAATCTAGTTATCCTAGCATGATTAAAGAGAGAACCCTATGAGGGTTCTCTTTAGTTTTTAAGTACTTTTATACAATATCCGCTATCATATAGAAACGATTCTTAAAAGGACCTCCCAAGCTCTATCGTATAGAATATGAAAAACGAAGTAAAATTGTAGATACTGGCGGTGCTCCTGCTGTCAACGGTGGCGATACGCCTGCTCCTAAACAAGAAGCTCATGGTGATACGATTTAATACAAAATTCCAAGCTAACATACTATAAGCAGAATAGGATACTAAGTCCCATATATGGACCTAGTATCCTATTTTTCATTTTTACAATGTATATTTTATAAAACCGTAAACAAAAAGAGCCACTTTTTAACAGAAAGTGGCTTTGTCTATGTGCGATTTCTACCTCTTTTTGAAATCCTATGTAAGTACATTCTTATGTGCCTATCGCTTTATTTATTGGAGAAAGTGAACCTGTTATATTATTTTCCAATCCATCTCGTCAAAGTCATACCAAGAAACCCAGCGTCCATCCCTATCAGCCACCCAGTTTGGGCGCTCCCAAACATAGATCCCACTCCTGCACCAAGAAACGTACAGCCCACGAATACTAACCCCCCGATGTCCCAGTTCGGTCGTTCCATACTTCATCCCCACCCTTTTTTCTTTACAACATATGCTATATGCAAGCTAAACTTTCTAGCTTATCGTTACTTAACTTCATTGGTTACTTTTTTCATCTCATAGGAGATTATTTCTCAATACACAACACATGGAATGAAATTACCAGTAATGGTAATATAAAGGTACCTTCAGTTGTTAACTGTTGTTCCCTTTTTGAAAGTCCTGTCAAAAGACAGGACTTTTTAAATTTACTTCCTACTAAATTGGCTTTTTCGTTAATATCCTTTCACCTTTACATCGGACAATTAAACAATATTGGTGGAGATTCATCAGATTTTAAGTTCCTCTTTCCTTATTAAACTGCATGCTTAAATAGGTGGTTTTCAACTTACATTCGAATAACAAAATGTTCACTTTTTCGATACATTTATGAAACATTCTTATGATATATTAATTATATTCTTTTTATAAATCGTATCGTTCAGTAGAAAAGTCCTAGTCCCCTCTAGGACTTTTTCATCTGCAAATAGCATGTTTGTCAGTTCTTTCGTACATAAATGTATAGATAACTACACATTGAAATGTTATAATAAAAACCGATTTTATATAGTATCATATACGACTTTTTCTTTGCTTTTAGGACTCTTACTCAATTGTAAAGGTCATTTTTTTGTTCAAATAAAATATCTATATAGAGATAACGAAATTCAATTAAGTATTTGATAAATTTCGAAGAGGATATGCTGAAAGATAACGATTGTATATCCTTTTCATTGGTTCCTCTACCTGATAAACCTTACAAATTTGTAATAGTATTGTCACCTTAATTGATAGTAAATTGGTTAATGTTGGTTTATTATACAGACTATTGACCATATTTAATACAACATCATTGGTAGGTGTCACTTAATGGGAAGAAACTTATTATGCTATGGAATTATAAGTATAGCTTTTATTACCATCCCTATTATATTTATACTTTTGGCGTCAGCTCATTTCATTCCAAAAGAATACAATGAGGAATGGCCAGAAGTAAAAAGACTGCTGAACTTGTAACTATCGGTTACTTCAAAAAAGCAAGAAATCTCGATATTGTAATCGAAACAATTAAACCATCAGAAGAATATAGAACACATGAAATTTATCTGCATAGACATATCATAAACAATAAACATCAAAAAGTTTCTGTTATTGTTAATTTTAGTGATAACTATTCCATTAGAGATATAACTGAAAATAGTCTTAAAACAAGGAGTATTTAACTTATGTTAGATGCTCTTTTTTACTTAACACTTTTGTTCAATTAAGTAATGACTTGAATTCTACAGTGGATTAATCTCCCTTTTTCAAATAAATCGGCACTTCCAAAAAAAACAACTTCCTACGAACGTTGATTTTTGTCGAAAATAATTTTTAGAAAATTCTAGTTTTAACAAGGTTTTACAAAATCTTACACAGGATTAGTCGTATACCTTATAAAATCGGTAATTTTTTACAATTTGTTTCATTTTATCTACCACGTTTAGACAAAATAGAAGAAACAAAGCAAAAAGGAGAGGTATAGTTTGAAAAGAAAACTTGGATCAACGATTGTAGGATTATCTGTCTTTAGTTTTGGTCTTTTTGGTGTAAACATTGGAGATGGCGGAGTTGTAAAAACTGAACATGGAGAAACTTTTGCTCCGAAATTAGAGTCGCATGGGGATTCATGGGCTCGTGCTTATGATCACGGAAGACCTCCTATTTCATCATACAACAAAGGAGATACTTGGGCTCCTTCCTTTACAAATACACATGGGGAAGGAATGGCTCCTAAAAAAGAGACTCATGCAGATTTAATCGCTCCTTCGCTAGAATCCCATGGTCATACTGGTGGAGCTCCTGCTTTAAACAGCGGGGAAACACCCGTTCCGATACAAGATACGCATGGACATTATCCAGCTCCAAAACTAGAAGCAGATGGGGACCATGGCGGGGCTCCTTCTAATACAGAACCTGGCGGAGGTATCTAAGTTCCCAAAAGGGGATCAAATTAAATTTTAAATGAATCGTATATTAAAAGAAATCCATTTTACGTAACAAATATAATGTATACGCATGTTTTCTAATGTGATACACTGTAGCCGAGAGAAATCTCTACTACATAAGTGGTTTTCAAGTCTAAAAAATACACCTATTAACTAGGTGTATTTTTATTTCTAACTCGTTTCTTTCTTCTCATCCTCTTTATGACTTCCCATTTTTCTATTGTATATACTTCGAGATTGTAATCATGCAACATACGAAACGGATTGTTCTTCCAAAAATTATGTAAGGGCATTGATAAGCCATTTGCAACAGCCCACTTCGTATCATATGTTACTAGTACACCTTCCTCTGCCATCTTATATTTTTCCTTCAATAATATATGTAAAACCTGAAGCGCAGTTGATTTATTCCAATATCCTTTTCGCACTCTTAGGAATAATAAAGATATTTAATTTTATCTTCAGAAAAGTAATAACCTCCCATCAAACATTGTGATAGGAGATTATTACTTTTAGTTAACATAGATTTTTTGTTTAAATGTTATATCTCGGCTGTCTATACTCTCTGGTGTTATCTCAACAATATGGTTAACAATATAGTACCCCTTTACTATGTCCATACATACTATTGAATGTCATTTGTATAACTTCTCTTGTCCAAATTTTTAAATTGTTATATAATATTTTACGTCTTTACTTATATGCGATTAAGATATATCGGAATAAGAAAAACAGCGGATTCGCTACCTATCCATATTTCTCGGCTCACAGTGATTCCTTTATATTATTTTATTATATCCTCCCCTTTTAAATCTATTTATTTAAATGTATAATTATAAATAACCACTAACATTTTGAATCGAGGTGACAATCATGAGGAGTTTTGGTTCATTATTGATCTCTACTATCTGTTCAACAATCCTTTTAGTTTGGAATGCCTTTTCTTTCTACACTGGATTCACAGCAGGACATACATACTACTGGGTTAACGGAATCATAGCCTTGGTTTTCCTTCTATTCTTTATCCTAAACATGCGAGATATTATCAAGAAAGACTACAGAACATCTGGAAAATAGGAGTTGATACATATGTGGAAAAAGATTAATAATTATAAGTTTCATCTAAAAGATTTGAAATTTATGACTTGGCTATTCCCAATTATCGGTTTATTATACGCTTATGAATTCTTCTCTGGTCTAATGTTCTACCAGGAGGTTCGTTGGCTCAAGTTAATATGCATGGCAATAATGATTATAGGATTTATTGATATTAGAAATAAGCTTAAAAACAAAGATTATAGAGCTGCTTGAATTTACAAACACTCTTGAACTCATTTTCAAATCATGGCATTATAGTTTCGAATCTCACTGAATTAAATCAACATCTAAAATAGTACATTAATAGAATTGTTTTTACTAACTGTACAAGCCTACCTGTGGCAATAGTCTCAGGTATTTTTTCGTTCATTGTATTTATTTGTTTTGTTATCTTTTCTTAACAACAAATAAGACGCCGCCTAAATCAAGGCAGCGCCTACTATAATTCCTATACATTTAATCAAAATCATTTATCCTCACATTATTTATTTCTTTGCTTCCATACCCCATTCTCTTTACTAAAAGTATTCTTTCCATTCATGAAGTCAGCTGTATTACCAGGAATGCTATATTTCTTATTCTTTTTCTTAGACTTCTTCTTCAGCCTTTTCTCTTCTTGAATAGCTTGCAAATCCGCCTTCCATTGTTTCAACAAATCCTTTTCACGTCGCATCGAATTTGTACCCCTTGTTTTAAAATGTGAACCAAATAATTAGATTCTACCCATTTATATAGAATCCTTTAATATAAATGTCCATTTTTTACAAAATAAAGAGCACCTTACGATTACAGGTGCTCAAATATATGAAGTGGGGCTATCCCTTACTCTAATATATGCTTGTCCGTATTAAAAAGTGCAAAATAAAAAGGTACCCTTCAACAAATAAATATGGCGCTCCAAGTTTCATCTCATATGATAACTCGTCCCACAAATTCATCATATGCTTTTCTTATTAGAATGTTCACTGGTTCAATGTGGAATTTCTATATAACAAAAAAAAACATCTATTTTGTATACTTAATGTATACTAATATTAATTTTGAATAGCTTTATTGATAGACTTTCTAGAACGAAAAATATACTAGCTGAAACCGATCTATATCCAATATACTTTCCTGTAACATTAATAGTAATCTCCACTAAATGGGTTTGCACATCACCTTTTTCAAAGAATTTATCTTCAACCTTTTCAACTATTGCTACATTATCCATTTCTTTAAAAGTTTTCAGTAATTTTGTTTCTAGCAAAGTAAAATCGAAATTTTCATCTTTAATCACATCAAATTTAACCTTCATTTTTATTTCCTCATTTTTAACTAGTTAACATATTAACATTATTATAATTATATATATTAACATTAAATAAATCAAAATATATGCTTTATTAAAATCCCCTATTGCTTAAGTTTAGTTTTTATCTACCTATTTGGTACGTGAAATTTTACCGTCTTATTATTGAATAAGCGAAACTTGGATAGCTAGTAGTCCCCCTATTTTCTCTGCGTAGTTCCGTTATTCATTAAGCTTTTAATAATTTACGTGTCTTGTTAGCTCTCTTCTCTTTTCTGCTTCTATGTTATTTCCTAATTTCTTATGGCCCTAGTTAAATTAAATCATTCCATCAAACATAACTGGATTTACTGTTTCATCAATGTGCTCCACTGGTGTTCTTTCTGCCTGTTCTACTAAGTACCTATAAATACCAAAATCTACCCTTGGTATAGACTTCTTACCCTTTGGCTGTTGAGAAATCCTTACGTAAGATCGAATAAACTATAGTGATACCCAAAATACTGACTTGCCCTTACTAATCTCAATGAGGAAGAAACAAATCCCTACCCCTTCTCCGAGAACCTATATAATACATGGCCACCTTCACAAGAGTCGGTTGCCTATTTATAAGTGCCACTCCACCTCTTTCATATATTTTCATTCGCTAGATTGATATGCATTTCAAATGGCATCCCACGGTTTCCTAATCCTATTTTTATTCCTCGCTTTCTATTCAAGGAATTATATATAAGGACCCATAATGATTATGTTATACATTTGTTTCGGATTGAGTGCAGTTTTCAGCTTAATAATGGAATTAAAAAAACCACAGAAAAATCAGTTTTTGATTTTAGTTGATTCTCTAGTTTTGCTAGGAGCTTTTTTCCTAGTAGGTAGTATCTTTATCTAAATCACATAACGAGAACTGAAAATGATCAAACATTTCAATAAACCAGCGGAACGTTTAAGAAATCGATTTTTCTCTTATCGAAATTTAATTAACTTACAGTAATACAGTGGTCATATATTTTTAAGAATAACGGAAGAATATATAGAAATTACTACAGAAATGTGAAGTTTAATTAATTTAGGAGGAACAGACTTGTTTAATCAGCTTGTAAAATTTATACCAATTTATTTACGATTGGAAATTTATTGTGCGGTGTTTTCTCAATCACCTTGAATATGAGTGAATATTTGGAAGTAGCCTCCATTTTCATTTTCTTTTCAGCTGTTTTAGATTTTCTTGATGGAAAAATTGCGAGAAAATTAAAAGTGAACAGTGAGTTTGGCGTAGAATTGGATTCCTTAGCTGATATTGTTAGTTTCGGTGTCGCTCCTGCGCTTTTATTTCATACGATAGCAACCCCTTCTATTTTAACTTCTTTGGCATTTATCCTTTTCCCAACAATGGGTGCTTTAAGATTAGCTAAATTTTGTATTAAACCAACTATTGGATATTTTAAGGGATTACCCATTCCAGCTGCAGGATTATCATTGGCTGGTATGGGATTGTTTTCATATAGCAATGCATGGATTACATTAATCCTGGCTCTCTTAATGGTTAGTCCCATTAGATTTAAAAAATTTTAAGTGAGGTCGCGTCAATAAGTATAAAAAGCGGGACAATAATATGAAATTAAGTGCCATTCTTAAAAATTTAAACCTTGTTTTTATGACTATTGGGTTAATCCATCGATATGTTGTTCTGGAACGTCAATATACTTTTAACAGGAGCTCCCTTTATCAAGAGAGCTCCTGTTCTTATTTCTTCTTCTTTTCTGTTGGTTGACTTTGTTTAGCAAAATTAGATGAATCATCAAAATTCGGTTGCTTTTTCCCAGCATTATTACTTCTACCTTTTCCCATATGTAATGCACCTCCCCTCCCCCTTACTATTCCCAATAAAAAAATTCTCTTGCATCCAAGAGAATTTTTGATTGAGTTCTTATTGATAATACCCAAGTACTTCCAACACTGCCACTCGATAAAAGATGGATCCATTGCTAAATTCTTCAATGCTGAAACAAGCATTACATTTTCATATTTAACTGGATAATCAATTAATAATCCTAATGTATTTCCGGAAACTGCAACAATTATGATTTCCTTGTCTAACACCCATACCCATCAAGCTAAGATTCTAAAGTACCCCCAAAATGAAAATTTTATATCTCTATGGTTAATTAGATCTTAGTTATTTTGGAAATCCTAAATTTCTTCATTTCATGCCTCCTACTTTTTAGGTATATCTCCACTATTCTTGAGAATTTAAGGGATGTCTGTCGAATAGTTCTTGGTCTCTTACATATATAGATTTCTTCTACATTTTTAGCGAATCAAGTAAACTCATTATTCCAAAAGCGAAAAGATTATCTCTCCACAGTTATCTATGACAGTTCTATTTTATTCATTTTGGGGTAGTTGCTTTTCTTAAATTGACATTCTCTTCTTTATTCCCTATAAGCTATTCATTTTTTCTATCGAAAATACTATTATAGGTTTTATTTACTAACTCTAAGGTGTTTCTTATAAAACCTTGATAAGGCGTTTGGGGTAGCGAATCTATTTTACTAGCTGCTCTCTGCGCATAGATAAGTGCTTCCTCTATTCTTCCTAGTTGTAAAAGACAATGTGCTCTATATGCATCTGCAGTGTAGAGAATACATAATTCAAGTGGGTAAATAGTCGTATTTGGCATCTTAAATTGTTCAAATGCTTCAAGGGCTTCTTTTACATGTCCTTTTCCTAATAATACTTTACCTTTTTCAAGATAATAAAAGTCACTTCCGAGATTCCCCTTTACTAGGGTAGCAAACCTATCTAAGTAATAAAGAGCTTGTTCATAATCCTCTGATGTTTGATTATGATAATGTGCTTGAAGTAACAGTGTAAAAGCTAGAGATTCATCATTTTCACTAAAAACAGCAAACTGTTCTGACTTCTTGATAAAATAAGCATAATCATTTTCATTGTTATGAAGAAGGGCTTGAAACGCTGCAATTCGGAAAATATTATCCATCTTATAAAAGACCATTTTCCTCTTAGATAGTTCAATTAATTGATTAAGCTTACTCTTTCCTGATTTATAGTCACCTATCCCGAAGAGTAAGATCATTTCAACGTAATTCGCCTCTATTTCAACGACCATATCAATCACTGTTACTTTTTCATGATACTCTTTTCTTATATTTCGTAACATTATCAGAGCATCATGGTAATTATCCTCTTTTGCACGGTATTCTACCATATGTACTTTAGCAGCCACGCAGTGGCTGTAAAGGGATAACCGCTCATAGATTGCTACTGCTCGTTCTATCAACATTTCTCCACGTTTTTGCTCGGATTTCATAACTACCCTTCCAGAAATCTCTAATATCCTAGCAGATTCAAATGAAATAGGAAACTGTTGGTTCAAAATGTCTTGTGTCAAATTAATTATCTGTTCATCATTATTTTTTTCAAACGCTTCCTCTACTTTATTAAATAAGTGCTTTAGCTCATCGGATGTAGAGCTCCCTAATAAATATTGAGGATCGCAGTCCAACTGGTGCGCGATAAATTTCAAACTATCCATCGAAGGGTTCGAATGCCCATTTTCAATCATGCTTAACATCCCTTTTGACATTTTATTACCAGCTAACTCTACAAGGGTCATACCTTTTTCTACTCTTAATTTATTTATTCGTTTTCCTAGCTCATTCATTTTCAACATCCTTTGTAATTCAGTCTACTAGTTCAATTATATTAAACTTTAGATTGAAAAGAAAATCAGTCCATGTTACGATAAGTTCAATTAAATTGAACTTATTTAATTAGGGTTTTCAAATGGATAATAAAAAGGGCAGTTCTATAAATAGAAATTTATATCAAAATGAAAAATGGAGGATTGGATATGAGTGAATTTAATGGGAATGAAACAGGACAAAAATTAGATATAGGTGGTATTGAATTATACTATGAATTGTTAGGGCGGAATAATGAAGGGCCAACCCTAGTTTTTGATTCTGGATATGGAGCCACTTTAGAAAGCTGGAATCCAATTAGAGATGACATTTCAACGTTTGCAAAAATGTTTATTTATGATAGAGCTGGTATTGGCAAAAGTGAAATGAATGAAAGACCTCGCCATAGTCAGCAAAGTGTCGAAAATCTACGTATATTACTTAATAAAGCAGGTATAAAACCTCCATATGTATTAGTCGGACACTCATTTGGAGGATTAAATACAAGATTATTTGCAAGCACATATCCAGAGGAAGTAGTAGGAGTCGTTCTCTTAGACTCAACTCATGAAAATCAAAACAGAATATTGCCCTCTTTATTTACAAAAGAAGTTCAGGAGGCTTATTATAATCAATTTATTTTGGAAGGTTCTCTTAATGAAGTGGAAGAAAGCTTAGAACAAGTTCGTACTTCTAAATCACTTGGAAACATTCCACTCATTGTTGTAACAGGGGGGCTGCAGCCTTTTCATACAGCGGAGTCTATGGCTACTTGGATGAAATTCCAGGGAGAGCTTGCTAACTTGTCGACTAATAAAAAACATATTGTTGTTGAAGATGCTGGACACGCAATACACATTGATCAACCTCAAGTTGTTGTTGATGTAATAAGGGATATATTAGATATGGTAAAAAATAAAAATAAACATTCTACTCTGTAATAATTTGTTATAACTCAAGATTGGGGTATTGCCACACATCCATCAACTTAAGGTTTTAGACTATTTTTGAAGTTAAAAGCACGTTACTATTTTCTTATGTGAATGAGAAAGGGTGACGTGCTTTTTATGAAGATGAATCAAAAACAAGAATTATCTTTATTCGCTGAAGAGTTATATCGATATATGTCTCCCGCTACACTTAATCAATTAGCTATAGAAGCAGGCGGGATGAAACGAAAATGGAAGTGCCACGGGCATCATTTTTTATCTTTGTGTGTATGGTTAAATCAACAAGTCGCTACTACCTCTCTTACTCAACTATGTAGTCAATTAGAAACTTCAACAGGAGTTTTATTAAGTCCGGAAGGACTTAATCGGCGATTTAACTCGGCTTCTGTAGCCTTTTTTCGTACTGTATTTACTACACTTCTACAAGCTAAGATTGGAGGCGTATCTAAGATTTCTCATTCTCTTTCTTCCTACTTTGAGCGTATCCGCATCCTTGATTCTACAGCCTTTCAAGTTCCAGATCGATTCGCAGCTATGTATCCTGGTGCCAGAGGATGTAGTCATAAAGCTGGTGTGAAAATTCAACTAGAGTATGACTTGTTGAGTGGAGAGTTTTCTGATGTGAAAATTGAACCAGGAAAACGAAGTGATCAGGCGTATGGTGCGACTCGAACAGACATGATACAAAAGAATGAACTGTATATCCGTGACTTAGGATATTTTCGTCTACAAGACTTTAAGTCTATTCAAGACAAGCAGGGGTATTATTTATCCCGTCTTAAGTTACCAACTAAAATATATAGAAAAGAGTTCGAAACAGTCGTATTTAAAACAAAACCCCCTCAATTGAAACCAGTATATATACAAATTCATTTGGAAGACATTATGAAACAACTACAACCTGGCCAAGTTTATGAATTACACGATGTATATGTAGGGACTAAAGAC